>JBAXUC010000187.1:0-2440 GCA_037129855.1 Actinomycetota bacterium
TTATCAAAACCATTGGCAAGTTTCGCGTGTGCTGGCGCCGACCAAAAACCACTAATCACAAGAACGACAGCCATTGCTGCACCATTGAGCACTGCGGGAACTCGTAATGTCTTACGACCACCAAGAAATGCCAGTGCAAGAATTCCAATCAATGTGATGCCCTCAGTGAGCCACGGCACAAAAAGTAATCTTCCAATTCGCTCGACGTGTGCAGCCTGAAAGCTGACATATGTTGACTCTCCGACATAGGCGAACAATGGGTAATGGACATAGTGAATTGTCCAGATCAGTCCGACCATAAACATCGACGCTGCAGCATGAACAACAATCAGTGGGCGTAAATTACGTTGCAAAGCTTCCATGGCGACAGGTTAATTGACTACGGGTGTCGTGCAATGCTGTCAAGAATGTGTGCAACACGGATCGAATCTGCACTTGGCACAACCCAACCTTCTTCACCACTGATTACGTTGCTGACGTTTTCCACCATCTCTACGAATGCATTGGTGACAACAAATTCTTCAACCACATCGTTGATTCGAAGAGAACATGCTTCATTCCACGTTGTGAATGATTCTCCAGCAGCAGATTGCATCTTTCCTTGCGACCCCTGAACAATGAATTGTTGTTGACTCGGCAATGCAAATGAACTGACCGCGTGTGCTGTGATTGATTTGTTTATACGCACTGAGACGTCAGTAGTTAAATCGATACCCGTTGATCCAATCGTGCGAGTCAGGTCGGCAATTTCCAGATCTTTTGCGCCATTGGTGAGTGCAACCCACGCGTGTGCTTGATAGCACCCAACATCCAGGAGAGCTCCACCACCCATGAGAGGGTTTAGTCGATAATTATCAGTCATTTCTGAAGTAAAGGTGAAGGCGGTTTCGATGTGCTCAATGTTTCCAATTGCGCCACTGGTAACTACGTCAACCATGCGAGAAAAACGTGGATGCCATCTGCCCCAAACGGCTTCAACGAGAAGTTGTCCACTACGGGAAGCACAAGCAAACATGGCTTCCGTCTCGGATGCATTTAGCCCCAGCGGTTTTTCGCACAGCACATGCTTGCCAGCTTCAAGTGATTTTGTCACCCATTCAAGATGTTGGCTATTCGACAAACTGATGTACACGGCATCAACGCGTTCGTCGGCCAAGAGGTCGTCATAGGTTGCATGAACTCGTTCTGGTTCAAGAGTTGCAGACCGTTTCTCGTCTCGACTGGCAACGGCGTACAAGTTTGCTCCGCGTGATGCGTGCACTGCTGGAGCGAGTCCGCGACTGGCAACAAAACCAGCGCCCAGAAAGCCCCAGTTCACCGCCATGAGTTATGACCGCCGAAGGAGGGGCACAACGGGCATTGCATTGTGAATTGCCGATTGTTCGGCTGCTTGCATGATTGCCACGACATTGCGAGATTGTAATGCATCAACTTCCATTGGAATTCCGTTGTTGATGTACTCAACAATTGAGCGGTGAAATTCGTTCGGCGCGAGCGGCTGCAATGGTGCAACTCGCGAGGTTCCGTCGGTGTGATGCACGGTCAGTATTGCGGGTAAGTCAGCAACAGCAGGTTCGCCAGCTGGGTCCCAATCTCCAATGATTGCTCCCTGCGTGCCCAGCACATAAAACTTGGGTTTGCGAGCAGCCGCGAGATCGGAATGAACAAAAGTTGCTTGCTTGCCGGTCGTGAATGTGACCGTGACATGCGCATGATCGGCATTTGTTGCATGTGTCCATACGCGCTTGTGGTTTTGTCCACTGACATGGGCTATATCGTCAGGAATGATGTTCAGAATCTGATCAAGAAAATGACTGCCCCAATCAAAAATTGCTCCGCCAGATACTTCGGCGTTTGAGTGCCAATAATCGCATGGTCGTGAATACCCGCCAACAAAACTGTCGTAGTGATACACGTCGCCAATTTCGCCCGAACGAATGATCTGACGCATCGTCACGAAGTCATCATCAAACCGGCGATTCTGATACACGACAAGCATGAGTTTTTTGCTTGCAGCAAGTTCTATTAATTCGTCGCACTGATCTGCAGTAAGAGCCATTGGCTTCTCGAGTACAACGTGAATGCCGCGTGACAGTGACTCATTTGCCCACTGAAAATGGCTATTAGGCGGGGTGGAAATAACTACGAGATCAAGAAGTCCAGAATCCAACATCTCGGTTGCATCGCTAAATGCTGACGCGCTCGGTGCAAGTTCGAGTGCTGCTGCAACCCGCTCTGGGTTCGTATCGCACACGGCCATGAGTTCGAGCCCTGCGGTATTTTGAGTCGCAATATTGTGCTCGTGACCGATTGCTCCATACGCAAGGAGTCCAACGCGGATTAGACCATTATTCATCACTAAATAGGCTATCTCTCACCTTTAGCGAAGGGGTTGTGACTGCATGCGCGTCACTGAGCGAGTTTCCTGTGGATCATCACG
>JBAXUC010000188.1:0-2410 GCA_037129855.1 Actinomycetota bacterium
GAGCGTGCGAAGAAGTACTTCGGTGGAAAGGGCTACGGCTCAGTTCTCGCATTTGAAATCAAGGGCGGCGTTGAAGCCGGTAAGAAGTTTGTTGAAGCACTCAAGTTGCACAGCCACGTTGCCAACATTGGTGATGTGCGCAGTTTGGTGATTCACCCAGCATCAACTACGCACAGCCAGTTGACACCAGAAGAGCAAGCATCAGCTGGTGTTACACCAGGCCTGATTCGTTTGTCTGTTGGCCTTGAGTCAATTGAAGACATCTTGGCTGACCTTGCATTGGGCTTCGCAGCCATCAAATAATCATTCGATTTGCAAAAGCCCGTCTGCTTCGGCTGGCGGGCTTTTGTCGTTCATGGGTAAAGTTCTTACATGAGCATTAATCTCCTTGAAACAGCCATCGCTAATTTTGTTGCACTTCTCAACACCGTTGATGATGCGCAGTGGGGTACCGCAACTGCATGTGAAGAATGGGACGTCACCGCGCTGGTAGATCACATGATTGGTGGTGCGCAAATGTCGAGTGTTGTTCTTGCTGGTGGTTCGAAAGAGGATGCCAGTGCTGTACTTGGCCAGGTGCCTGCCACCATCGCAGATCGTCGCGCTGCAGTTGTTGCAACAGCGGCTGCACACGTTGAGGCATTCCGCGAGCCCGGCGCGCTCGAATCAATCGTTCACCACCCAGCGATGGATATGCCTGGTGCGCAACTTCTCAGTTTCCGCATTGGTGATTACCTCATGCACACATGGGACCTTGCTCATGGCCTTGGTCAAGAAGTGGTTCTCGATGCTGCAGGCGTTGGGTTCATGTGGGATGCATTGCAACCAATGGCTGCAATGATTGGTCACGTTGGGGTATTTGGTGAAGGCCCATCGGGCAATGTGCCTGAGACGGCACCACTTCAAACACGTTTGCTCGACCTCACCGGCCGCCGCCCGTAGTTATTGGCTGACCTTGCATTGGGCTTTGCAGCCATAAAATAACTCAGTGTTTTTTGTAAGCACTCAGAAATTCAGCAACCGAGACTTCTGATTGCTTGAGAACGTTTCGTAGCGTTCCGATCTTCAACTCATTATGAAGCGGAACAACGCACACGATGTTTTCTTTTCGGAGTACAACGTGGCTGCCTCGTTGTCGCCGCTGTTCAAATCCAAGACTGATGAGAACGTAAACAACTTCTGCGCCCGAGCAGACGGGAAGCTTAGGCAACGTCGGCAATATGGAAAGTAGTCACAAAAGCACCGGTTACAGGTGAGCCACTAGTGAGCGGGCTCTCCTCAAGGTACAGAGTTGTGGCTTCTTCAAGATTTGCTAACGCCTCTTCGACAGTGGCGCCCTGACTGGCCGTACCCGTATCAGGGTTGAGCGAGCAGAAACCGCCGGAGGGATCTGACCAAATAACGGCGGTGAGTTGCATAGGTAAGAGATTAGGTCTGATTTGTGTGTTCATCAATCCCTATGTGGGCGAGCACAGGTCTGTTTAGGAAATATCGTCGTCGGATTGGCCGCGCAGGAACTCTTCGAGTTCTGCGGCTAGATCGTCGCCACTTGGCATATTGCGTTCCATTGTGTGGTCGTAGCGCTGTTCAAGCATGGTGACGTATGCCGATGCTTCGCGGTCGCCTTCAACTGCGGCGTCATGTAGTTCTTGCCAACGTGTTATTTCGTCGACAAGGTTCTGATGATCAGTAGGAATACCGAGAACGTGTTGCAGGTGTTGAAGTAAAGCAGCTGCACTCTTTGGGTGTTGAGCCTGCATGAGATAGTGCGGCACGCCAACACGAAGACTGATGCTAGGGATATGTGCGTCATCAAGCGCACTTAACATGACGCCGGCGAGACCAGTTGGGCCTTGATATTGCGGGCGGCTTAAACCAAGTCGTGATGCGAGTTCTTCATTCGTAGTGCTGCCAACAACTAGTGGCACGCGAGTGTGTGGTGTTTGTTCAGCAGCAGCGCCAAGGCTGACAACAAGATTGCAACCAAGACCGCGTGCGACTTCAACGATGCACTGAGAGAACGTTGCCCACGAGACATGTGGCTCGACGCCGTTCAACACGATCATGTCGCGCGCACCTTCTGGGTATCGAATGATCATGAAGTCATTTTCAGGCCACTGAATTTGTCGTTCGCCGTCTTCGTCAATGACTTGTTCAGGACGTTCTTGTGTGAAGTCAAAGAACGGGTCTGGGTCGATGTCGGAAACAACCGTTGCGTCGCGTTCTTTCAGCATCCAGTCAAGCGCGGATGTTGCTACACCACCAATATCGAATAATCCACGCAGCGCAATGAGCATGACGGGGTTACGCAGTGGCGCGAGATCATCCCAATAGGTCTCTAGAACTTCGTCAACGTTGATGGGCATTGATGTTCAATCTACGAACGAAGATGGTCAACCACTACGTCAAT
>JBAXUC010000189.1:0-2358 GCA_037129855.1 Actinomycetota bacterium
ACGAGATCTCGACAATTTCATTACTCTCGGTCGCGAACCAATTTCAGGTATGCAACGTCGTTTCTATACACCTAATGATGTGAAGTGGTACGACGTCGTCGGTTCCATTATTTACATGACGCATTTCGTCTTCCCTGTATTGCCCCTTGTGTTACTACGGCTTCGAAACCGCACATCATGGCTTCACTACGTGCGCCGGTTCACACTCACACTCAGCATCGCCGTATTCATTTTCATCATTTTCCCGGCGGCTCCGCCATGGATGGCCTCACAAAAGGGATTCTTACCACCCATTGCTCGCATCACCGGCCGTGGCTGGTGGGAACTGCACGTAAAGACCGTGTCCAAAACACTTGATCGCGGAGCCGGAGTCTTAAATGCTGTTGCACCGATGCCATCTCTGCATGCAGGCATGGCCTTGTTGGTCGCTCTGTGGTTTACACGCAATTGCCGACCATGGATTCGCGTTGTGGCGCTTGCCTACCCCATCGCAATGTTGGCTGCGCTCGTATATTTCGGCGAGCACTACATCATCGATGGAATTGCTGGGTGGGCAGTTGTTCTTCTCGCGTGGTTCATCATCAACAAGTGGGAAGAACGCACAGCCCTACAGAGTCTTAACTCTTAAATTGAATAACAGTGCGGTTCGCTACGTACGGGCCGAATACTTCTGCTCGAATTCGGTTGTGTTCATCGGCAGTGTCATATGCATGCCACGCCGCAACATCTACAAACACTGCTGACACTGCAAAGTCCGCTGCAGTAGATGTATGCCCCGCGTTTGGCCCACAGTTGTACGACACAAGACCATCAAGAGTTGCTGCATACTTGCGCAATTCATTGGCGGCAACTTCTGGATGACCTGTAGGAACTTTGTCGTTCCACGTAAATAACACGATGTGATGAAGCATGAAATGAACCTATAGCAATCCGGCGTATGAACCGCCATCAACGTGCAACTGCACACCAGTCATAAACTTTGCAGAATCACTGCACATGAACGCTCCGATTCGGCCAAAGTCATCTGCATCACCCATGACACCAGCAGGAATACCCATCGCTTTGACATCGGGGTTTGCTCCGTACAACTGCGTGATGCGATCAGTGGCGTGCGTTCCTGGCTGAATGGAATTGACAGTGACACCATCGCCAGCAACTTCGCGCGCAAGAGTCTTCAAGAACCCCGTAACACCTGCACGAGCCGTATTTGACAAGATCAGGTTGTTCATTGGCTGGCGCACTGCAACAGATGTAATGGCAAGCACACGACCCCACCCGCGTTCACGCATCGGTGGAACTGCTACCTGACACATTGCAACAACGCTGAGTAAGTTCTTTTGCAACGCTTCCAAATATTGCGCTTCAGGGGTCTGGGCAAAACCACCCGGAGGTGGACCGCCACCATTGGCGACAAGAATGTCAACAGACCCGAGCATTGCAATCGCTCGTTCTGCAAACTCTCGCCCGCCAACATCAGTGGAAACGTCACATACAAATCCGATAGCCCCATGTCCAATTTCACTGAGTGCCTTCTCTAAGCGATTCTCATCGCGACCACACACAAGAACACGCACACCGTCAACTGCAAGCGCCTTGGCGGTGCCAAGGCCCAATCCGGCAGTTCCGGCCGCTACTGCTGCTGTTTTTCCTGTTAGTCCAAGTTCCATACGCCAACAGTAGCCATAGGGCTCGGCTAGCCTGACTGTCACAAGGTGGTGAAACCATGGACGAGCGTCATCTCGACGCGATCGCCGACGCAGACACATATCCCTATTGGTATGAAGACGTAGACGAACCCGATTCGAACCCAACCTTGGTCCGCACTGAAAGTTGCGACCTCTGCATTATTGGCGGTGGCTACACAGGTCTCTGGACCGCCATCCTCGCTAAAGAACGTGACCCATCGCGCGACGTGATTCTCATCGAAGCTCACGAAGTGGGTTCTGCTGCTAGCGGCCGCAATGGTGGGTTTGTTGATGCGTCACTGACTCACGGCATTGCAAATGCTCAAGCGCGATTCCCCGACGAAGTAGCCATTCTTGAGGAGTTGGGATTGAAAAATCTTGATGACATTGAAAATGCAATTACGAAGTACAACATTGATTGTGATTGGGAGCGCACAGGCTCGATTGATGTTGCCATGACAACACACCCAACGTCATACCTTGACGAACTGCGCGATGATTACGCACATCTTCGCAAGCTCGGGCAAAAAGTTACATGGCTCGACCGTGATGCTGTTCAAGATCAAGTTCATTCACCGCTCTACACCGGTGGCTTATGGCGCCACGACTCTGTTGCATTAATTGACCCTGCACGGTTGGTGTGGGGCTTAAAGGCTGCTGCCGAATCTTTAGG
>JBAXUC010000019.1:0-18081 GCA_037129855.1 Actinomycetota bacterium
CCAAGGACAAGACCTTCAGCGTCGATGACGTGCCACGCGCGGGTGATCTCGCTTGCTTTTGGTTGGTATGTACGCATAAGACTTCTTTCAAGGGAACCCACAACGGGCCGCCGGAACCCCGAAATGGGGGCTTAGTAAGGATAGGGGCGAGATATGCCTCTCGGCAACCGCAAAAGCCAAGTGGCGACCACCTTTTATGTGGTCGGAATCGGTTCCCCCGGATAGCCCACATCCCACAAGGTCAGCCCGCAGGCTGGGGCAACCTGGGACCCGTGGGCGCGGTCGCGGGCCAACAGAACTTCTCGGGTGTCGCTGGCTGGTCGGTGGCCAAGCCCGACGTCGACCAAGAAGCCAACAAAGCTGCGGACCATTTGGTAGCAGAAGGCATTGGCCCGAATCTCGAAGACCAGAACGTTGTTCCCCTGGTCAACCCATTTTGCCGAATACACCCGGCGATGCATGGACGGAATGGGAGCGCCCTCAATTACGTCATCGCGTCGGCAAAAGGCAGAAAAATCGTGCTCCCCTATCAGTGGGTCAATTGCCAATGTCATTAGTGGCAGCGACAGTGGGCGGCGAACATGCCACGCGCGGTCAACCAACATCGGATCGGGAGTTTCAGAGTTCAGAACTGCGTAGCGATACCGACGCCAGATAGCGCTGTAGCGAGCATCGAACTCATTGCTGACCCACTCGGGGTCTGACACTGCAACATTTGGCTTACACAACGCATTAACGCTGCGCACAAATGCTGACAATCGCGTTTCTGCAGGAATATCAACCGTGATGACTTGACCGCGCGCATGCACTCCGGCGTCAGTGCGACCAGCAACGTTGATATGCACACGATGACGTGCGACGGTTGAAATCACATCAGTCAGTAGTCCTTCGACGGAATTGATTCCCTCGTTGATAACAAATCCACGAAACGCGGCGCCGTGGTACGCCACACACAAACGGACCCGCCGTAAGGCGGGTCCGTTAGTAAAGTTCTGTTCCGGTTGAGACACCGGTATCGGCCTTAGACGAGTTCGATACGTACTTCAAGCGCAGCGTCACCGAGACGATGGCCGAGCTTCAAGATACGCGTGTATCCACCATTACGACTGACGTAACGAGGTGCGATTTCGTTGACAAGCTTTGAAGTCATTTCCTTATCACCGAGGTAACCCTCGATCTGACGAATGCGGTGAACGCGCATTGGCGAATCGCCTTGTGCTTTCTTTGCTTTCGTAATGAGCTTTTCTGCAATAGGACGAAGTTCTTTTGCTTTTGCTTCTGTTGTCTTGATTCCTTCAGCTGCGAACAGTGAAGCGGCCATGTTGGCCATCATGAGACGTTGGTGCTGTGCACTTCCGCCAAAGCGGGGGGCGCGACGTGGAGTTGGCATTTGCGTTCCTTAATTCCTGTGATTACGCGCGAAGCGTAAGTCCACGCTCATCGAGCTTCTGGATGATTTCATCCAAGCTCTTCTGACCGAAGTTTGTGATGTTGAGCAAGTCGTCGATTGACTTCAAAAGAAGCTCGCCGATGGTGTTGATTTGTCCGCGCTTCAAGCAGTTGCGTGGGCGCTCGCTGAGATCGAGGTCTTCGATTGGCAAGTCAAGGTCAGGTACACCGACATTGGCGCCCATTGGCTCGCTGAGCTCAAGTGACTGTGGCTCTTCTGACAATGTTGCGATGAGATCAACAAGTGAACGCAATGTTGCTGAAGCAGAAGCCAATGACTCACGAGGAGAAATTGAACCATCAGTTTCGATGTCGATAACCAAACGGTCGTAGTTGGTGCTCTGAGCAACACGTGTTGGCTCTACTTCGAACATCACGCGACGTACTGGTGAGAAAATTGCATCGATGGGGATTACTCCGATGATGCGGCTCTCTGCGTCACGGTCGGTGGAAAGATATCCGCGGCCGCGCTCGACTGTGACGTCAAGTGCAAGGTGTGAACCGGCATTGAGAGTTGCAAGGTGCAGTGAAGGGTTGAGAATTTCAACATCAGAGTTGGTTGGGATGTCGCCGGCCTTGAGAGTCATAGGACCCTTAACGTCAATGCGCATAACAACTGGCTCGTCATTTTGTGACATAACAACAACATCTTTCAAGTTCATGATGAACTCTGTGATGTCTTCTGTCATTCCTTTGATTGTTGTGAACTCATGCTCAACACCATCGAACTTGACAGTTGTGATTGCTGCACCAGGAATTGATGACAACAACGTACGACGAAGTGAGTTACCAATTGTGTGGCCGAAACCTGGCTCGAGTGGGCCAACAGCGAAACGCTGACGTGTTGGGTGATCTTCGCCGATTGCTTCGACTGATGGACGCTGGATTACAAGCATGTTTGCTCCTAAGAAAAGACGGGGTTACTTCGAGTACAACTCAACGATGAGCTGTTCGCGGACGGGGACATCGATGTGCTCGCGCTGTGGCAAGTCACGAACTGTGACTTGCTTGTCGCCAGCCTCTAGCCAACCAACAAGTGGGCGGTCAAGAGTGTCGATGTTGTGTGTGATCTGAATCATTTCTTTTGCCTTAGGGGCAAGTGAAATGACATGACCACGCTTTACACGGAATGAAGCAATGTCAACGCGCTTGCCATCAACCTGAATGAGGCCGTGGTTTACGAACTGACGAGCCTGAGGGCGAGTTGCTCCCCAACCGGCGCGGAACACGATGTTGTCGAGACGCTGTTCAAGAAGACGCAACAAGTTTTCACCAGTTGGGCCTGCAAGACGAGTTGCCTCTTCGTAGGTCAAGCGGAACTGACGCTCGAGCACACCGTAGATGTACTTAGCCTTCTGCTTCTCTTGTACTTGCGCAAGGTATTCACTGCCGGCATTACGACGACGTGTACGACCATGCTGACCAGGTGGGAACGGACGGCGATCGAGCGCCTTTGATCCCTTGGCATTTTCATAAATGTTTGTGTTAAGACGACGCGAGATGCGCACTTTTGGTCCTGTATAACGGGCCATGATTAGCTCCTACGACGCTTTGGTTGAAGGCAACCGTTGTGAGGTACTGGAGTGACATCTTTGATGCCTGAAACTTCAATACCAAGATTCTGAATTGAACGAAGTGCTGTGTCACGACCAGAACCCGGACCTTTTACATGCACTTCTGCACGCTTAAGACCATGCTCCATTGCAGCCTTGCCAGCTTTTTCTGCTGCCATTTGTGCGGCGAACGGAGTTGACTTACGTGAACCCTTGAATCCAACGCCGCCAGACGATGCCCATGCAATGACATTGCCTTCAGTGTCTGTAATAGACACGATGGTGTTGTTGAAAGAACTCTTGATGTGAACAACGCCAGTTGTGACGTTCTTGCGCTCACGCTTACGTGGACGACGTCCACCTGCTTGTGTCTTGGCCATGGTGTTATCTCACTGCCTTTTTCTTGTTAGCTACGGTCTTCTTAGGTCCCTTACGTGTGCGTGCATTGGTATGCGTGCGCTGTCCACGAACAGGAAGTCCCTTACGGTGACGAATACCTTGCAGGCATCCGATTTCGATCTTGCGTTTGATGTCCTGCTGCACATCGCGGCGCAGGTCACCTTCAACGGTGGCGTTCTGATCAACCCAACCGCGGATGCGGTTGACTTCATCTTCTGTGAGATCGCGAACGCGAGTGTTCTTGTCAAGCCCTGTGGCCTCACAAATTTTCTGCGCGGTCGAGCGACCGATGCCAAAGATATATGTCAACGAAATTTCCAAACGCTTTTCGCGTGGGATGTCGACTCCAACAATACGTGCCATGTGTTTACGTTTCCTTCGTTGACTCTCTAGCCCTGGCGCTGCTTGTGCCGGGGGTTTTCGCAGATCACTCGTACTCGCCCATGGCGACGAATGATGCTGCACTTCTCACAAATTTTTTTGACGCTTGTGCGTACTTTCATTGCGTTCTCACTTAAACCTGTATGTAATTCGACCTCGGGTGAGGTCGTATGGGGTTAGTTCCACTTGGACTTTGTCGCCCGGAAGAATACGGATGTAGTGCATACGCATTTTTCCAGAGATGTGCGCCAGCACTTTGTGGCCGTTCTCTAATTCCACACGAAACATTGCGTTAGGTAGGGACTCGAGAATCGTGCCTTCGAGCACGATCGCATCTTCTTTCGGCTGAGCCAGAGTGGACTCCTTAGTTAGTTGGGACAGGACGCCCCTCTAGCAGACTTGCAATAGGGGCGAGTGACAATGCTATCGGCGCATATGCCACACACCAAGTGCTGATTACCGTCTTTGTTCGACCTCTGCGATGAGGCGGCCAAAGACTTCTTCGGGGCTTCCCACGCCGTCGACTTGGGCCAAACGGCCAGATTTACCATAAAAATCGATGAGTGGCTCGGTTTGGGACTCATAAAGGTCAAGTCGGCGATTAATGGCATCAGGGGTGTCATCATCACGCTGCACCACGTCTCCCCCGCAGTTGTCACAGCTCCACTGGCTGGTCTCATGGTCAGTTGCCTGATAGTTGGTGCCACAGTCGCGGCACACACGACGGATGGACAACCGTGCAAGAACCAATTCGCGAGGAACAACAAGATCTATTGCTAAATCAAGGGGGCGACTAGATGTTGCCTGGTCAAGTGATTCGGCCTGAGAGACGGTCCGAGGAAATCCGTCGAGAATGTATCCACGCACGCGAGCATCATCTTCTGAGAGGCGCTCACTGACCAATCCGACCATGATGTCGTCGCCGACCAAACCACCTGCATCGATAATGGTCTTTGCCATCTTTCCGAGTTCAGTTCCTTCCCGTACCGCAGCACGCAACATGTCACCCGTAGAAATATGCGGCACAACAAAGTGACGAGACAAGCGAACGCATTGCGTCCCTTTACCTGAGCCTTGACGGCCCAACAGCACCAACCGTGCGCCAGGAATCATAAATACCTCTGATTACCCACGAGGGCAAACCACCACCCAAAAGGGCCGGCGGTCACTTCAAGAAGCCCTCATAGTTGCGCAGCATTAATTGACTATCAATCTGACGCATCAATTCAAGTGCGACACCGACAGCAATCAACACAGTGGTTCCGGCAAATGGGAACGAGCGAACATCTCCGACCCACAAAATGATGTACGGCAAGATTGCAATGAACGCAACAAACAATGCACCTGGCAATGTGATGCGATTAACAGCTTTCGACAAGTAACGCTCAGTCTGTTGACCAGGTCGAATACCAGGAATGAAACCACCCTGTTTACGCAACTGATCTGCTTGACGAATGGGGTCGAATGCAATGGAGTTGTAGAAATATGCGAATGCAACGATGAGCATGAAGAAGCCAACTATGTACACCATGTTTTGGCTATTCACCAAGTAATCATTGACGAAACTTGCAACGGAACCGCGCCAACCTTCAGCGCTACCAAGAACGTTTGACAGCAACACAGGCAACAACAAAACCGACGACGCAAAGATGATGGGAACAACACCGGCTTGGTTGACCTTTAATGGAATGTATGTGCTTTGTCCGCCAGTCATATTGCGACCAACAACTCGCTTAGCGAATTGAACCGGGATGCGGCGCTGACCGAGTTCAACACGAACAACCGCTGCCAAAATTCCGAGCGACACAATGACGAGCAATGCGAACACGATGAACTTCTTGCTCTGCAAAATTGAGTAGTAGCTGTATGGCAGGCCCGAAACAACGGATGAAAAAATGATCACAGACATTCCATTTGAAATACCCCGCTGACTGATGAGTTCACCAACCCACATCAACAACGCTGTACCCGCAACAAGTGTTGGGATAACTAGCAGTGCGCGCGGCATAAACGGATCGAGCAATACAACGTCTGGAGCTTTCGCTGCAGCACCAAAGAATGCTGATCCACGACCTTGTCCGAAAATAAATGTGAGGCCAGAACCTTGTAACAGTGCAATAGCAATTGCAACGTAACGAGTCCACTGTGTGATCTTGCGCTGACCAACAGCACCCATCTCTTGCCATTCCTGCAATTTCGGAATGACAACATTCAACACCTGCATGATGATGCTGGCTGTGATGTACGGCATGATGCCGAGTGCGAAAATAGAGAAAGAACCAAAGGCTCCACCAGAGAACAAGTTCAAGAACCCGAGGGCACCTTGTGATTTCGATGCTTCACGCAATTGTGCAACGGCACTTGCATCGATGCCGGGCACGCGAAGCGACGAGCCAAACCGATAGACCATGATCATAAGAAGGGTAAAAAACACCTTCTTGCGAAGATCTTCTACCTTGAAGATGTTCTTCAGGTTAGAAAACACGTAGTACTCCTTATCGACATCGAGCAGTATCTGCTACGACGACGGTTAGCGGTTGGTGAACTGGTTGCCCTTAGCCGGAGGACGGATTTTGTGTGGCAAAGGCAGAATAGTCACAGAACCACCTGCAGCAAGAATGGCAGCTTCTGCTGACTTCGAGACCGCATGAGCAGAGACTTTGACTGGGATTGACAATGTTCCACGGCCAAGAACTTTGACCAATGTGCCCTTGTGAGCAACGCCCTTTGCCATAAGAATTTCAGGTGTTACTTCTGCAAGACCGATATCAGTAAGAGCATCGAGGTTGACGGCGTAATACTCAACACGGAATGGGTTATTGAAGCCCTTCAACTTTGGAAGACGCTGGCTCATTGGTGTCTGACCACCTTCGAAACCGCGAGCTACCTTGCCGCGACCACGTGCGTTCTGACCTTTGGTACCACGGCCAGCAGTTTTACCGCCCTTACCGCCGGTACCACGACCTTTGCGCTTTGCGCGGTGGTTACTTCCTGGTGCTGGTGCAAGTTCATCGACGCGCATGATCAGTTGTTCTCCTTGACTTCAATGAGGTGAGGAACTCGGGCAATCATGCCACGAATTTCTGGACGATCGGGAAGAGTGTTGGTGTCACCAATTTTGGTGAGACCGAGTGCGCGAAGGGTGCCAACAGATTTTGGCTTTGCGCCAATCTTTGAACGCTTCAACGTAACGGTAAGAGTTTTCTCAGCCATGATTAATGTGCCTCTCCAGCAGCGAGTGCTTTCTTGCGCTCGTTGTATGCCTTCAGTAGTCCCTTTGGAACAAATGTCTCGGCTGGAATGCCACGACGCTTTGCTACTTCATCAGGACGCTGTAGTTCACGAAGACCATCAATGGTTGCGCGAGCAACGTTGATTGCGTTCGCAGAACCAAGTGACTTAGCGAGCACGTCGTGCACGCCAGCTTCTTCAAGAATGATTCGAGCTGCACCACCGGCGATAACACCGGTACCAGGAGCAGCAGGCTTCAAAAGAACGCGACCAGCTCCGGAGATTCCGAGAATTGGGTGAATGATTGTTGTTCCGGCAAGCGCAACATCAAACATGCTCTTCTTTGCTTCTTCAGTACCTTTTTGGATTGCCAAAGGAACTTCCTTTGCCTTTCCGTATCCGAGACCAACACGACCGTTGCCATCGCCCACAACAACAAGTGCTGTGAAAGAGAAACGACGTCCGCCCTTAACTACCTTTGCAACACGGTTGATGTGAATCACGCGTGATTCACGAAGTGCGCCTGGCTCTGGGGGTGTTGATGGATTTGCGTTGTTTGAGTATGAGTTACTCATTAGAACTCCAGTCCTGCGTCACGAGCTGCTTGCGCTGCTGCGGCAACACGGCCGTGGTATGCGTAACCACCGCGGTCATAAACGACCGTTGAGATTCCGGCTGCCTTAGCGCGTTGTGCGATTAATTGTCCGACTTTTGTAGCTGCGGCAACAGTTGCGCCGCTTGCGCTGCGAAGGTCGCCTTCAACAGATGATGCTGCAGCGATTGTGTGACCGAGATCATCATCGATGAGTTGCATGCTGAAGTGCTTGTTTGTGCGATGCACGGCAAGACGAGGACGTGCTGCTGTGCCGAAGATCTTTTTGCGTACACGACGATGACGACGAAGTCGTGACTCGCGACGAATGCTTGAGAGATTTGCCATGGTGAATCCTTACTACCGAATCACTTCTTGCCGGTCTTGCCGGCCTTACGAAGAATGTGCTCATTGAGATAACGCACGCCTTTGCCCTTATATGGCTCTGGCTTACGGATTGAACGAATGTTTGCTGCAACTTGACCGACAAGTTCTTTATCGATGCCCTTCACAATGACTCGTGTCTGCACAGGAATCTCAAAAGAGATTCCTTCAGGTGCTGGCACGATGACAGGGTGTGAGAAACCAAGTGCAAGACGCAAGTTTGCGCCCTGTGCTTCAGCGCGGTAACCCACGCCAACGATTTCGAGTTCTTTTACAAACCCTTCAGTGACACCCAAGACCATGTTGTTCACGAGTGTGCGCGACAAACCGTGGAGTGCACGGTTCTGACGCTCGTCGTTTGGACGTTCAACAAAGATTGTGGTGTCTTCTTTACGGACAACAATTTCACCAGGAATATCGCGTGCGAGTGTTCCCTTTGGTCCTTTTACAGTGACGGTGCGACCAGCAATGGTGACATCGACGCCGGATGGAACGGTGATGGGAGCTTTACCAATTCGTGACATATTCGTTTCCTACTTTCGTCCCAGGCTCACCACACGAAGCACAGGACTTCGCCGCCGACCTTGCGCTTGCGCGCTTCACGGTCGGTCATGAGACCTTGGCTAGTGGATAGAACTGCGACACCAAGACCACCAAGTACGCGAGGCACTTGAGTTGAATTGCGATACACGCGAAGCCCAGGAGTTGACACACGTGTCAGTCCCTTGATGGTGCGATGGCGATCATTTGAATATTTCATTTGAACGGTGAGTTGATTGCCTGGACCTTTTGTAGAAGGTGCAACGGCGTAGCTATTGATGTAACCCTCTTTTTTGAGGATTTCAGCGAGAGCAACTTTTTGCTTCGACGATGGCATCACTACTGCTTCGTGCAACGCAGTGTTGGCGTTGCGGATGCGTGTGAGCATGTCTGCGATTGGATCAGTCATCATGATTTGTACCTACCAGCTCGCCTTAGTAACGCCGGGAATTTCTCCGGCGTGAACCATTTCTCGAAGACAAATACGGCACAGTCCAAATTTGCGGTACACCGAACGGGCGCGACCACACTTGCGGCAACGTGTGTAACCACGCACCTTGAACTTGGGCTTTGCATTTGCTTTATTGATTTGTGAAATCTTGGCCATGACCTACCTACTTCCTCTTGCCGCCGCGGACAGGACCGCGACCCTTTGGCTTCTTGCGTGCGGGGGGTCCACCCTCGTTACCACGCTTGAAGGGAAAACCGAATGCATCGAGAAGGGCACGGCCCTGCTCATTGCTGACTGCTGTTGTGACAATTGTGATATCCATACCACGAGTGGCATCGATCTTGTCGTAATCAATTTCTGGGAACACGATCTGATCTGCAAGACCAAACGTGTAGTTGCCGCGGCCATCCCATGAGTTCACTGGCAATCCGCGGAAGTCGCGGATACGAGGAATTGCGATGGAAAGCAAACGATCGAAGAATTCCCACATGCGGTCGCCACGCAAAGTGACTTTGCAGCCAATTGCTTGTTCTTCACGCAGTTTGAAGTTTGCAATTGCGTCACGTGACTTGGTGACGAGTGGCTTTTGACCAGACAATGCTGTGAGGTCTGACACTGCACCATCAAGAAGTGATGGCTGCTGAGTAGCGCGGCCTACACCCATGTTGATGACAATTTTTTCTAGCTTTGGAACCTGCATCGGGTTCGCAAGACCAAGTTGAGTAAGCAGAGCCTGCTTGATCTCAGCTTCGTAACGAACCTTGAGGCGCGGAGAAGTAGCGGTAGTGGCCATCAGACTTCGTCTCCTGTCTTTTTCGCAACGCGCACCTTGGTGCCGTCGTCTTTGATCTTGTAACCAACACGTGTTGGCTTGCCCTTGACTACGAGCATCACGTTTGATGCATCGATTGGCATTGGCTTTTCAATGATGTCGGCTTTTTGGTTTGCACTGCGAGCCTTGGTGTGGCGCTTTACAATGTTGCGGCCTTCAACAATCACCTTGTTGTCTTTTGGACGAACTTCGATGATTTCACCTTGAGAGCCAGCTTCTTTGCCAGAGATGAGTTGAACTGTGTCACCTTTACGGAACTTCATGACTAGAGCACCTCCGGTGCGAGCGAGACGATTCGCATAAATTTCTTGTCACGCAATTCGCGGCCAACTGGTCCGAAAATACGGGTGCCACGAGGCGTGAGATCTTCTTTGATAAGAACGGCTGCATTTTCATCGAAGCGGATGTAGCTGCCGTCTGGACGACGCTTTTCCTTCTTCACACGAACAACAACACAACGGACTACTTCACCTTTTTTCACTGCAGCGCCTGGAATGGCGTCTTTCACAGTTGCGATGAAGACGTCACCAATTGATGCATAGCGACGACGTGTTCCACCAAGAACCTTGATGCACAACACTTCTTTTGCACCACTGTTATCGGCAACGCGGAGACGAGACTCTTGCTGAATCACTTTGCACGCTCCAAAACTTCGATGATGCGCCAGCGCTTGAGCTTTGACATTGGACGAATTTCCATAACGCGAACACGGTCACCGATGTTGACATCGTTGGTTGCGTCGTGTGCGTAGAGCTTCTTGGTACGAACGACCATCTTGCTGTACTTATGGTGAGCAACACGCTCGACAATGGCGATCACTGCAGTTTGGTTCATCTTGTTAGAGACGACCAAGCCTTCGCGAACCTTGCGTGCGTTGCGCTCTTCGGTGTTATTTTCTTCTGCCATGTGACTACTCACTTCCCGGCTGCCTCGGCCGCAACGATTTCGCGCTGACGGATGAGGGTATTGATGCGGGCGATTTGACGACGTACTTTGCCCAACTCGTCATGCTTGTCGAGTTGGCCTGTTGCGTTGCGAAATCGCAGGTTAAGGGCTTCTTGTTTGCTGGCACGGAGCTCGGCCACGAGGGCCGCGAGATCCATGTCACGAAGGTCGGTAATTGAATGTGCCATTTTTTACTGTCCTATCAGATTGGCTCGTCGCGTGAAATAACGCGAGCCTTGATCGGGAGCTTTTGTACGGCGCGCTCGAGAGCGGCGCGCGCAACATCAGCGCTTGGGTACGACAACTCGAACAAAATGCGACCAGGCTTCACAACTGCAACCCAAAACTCTGGGTTACCTTTGCCGGAACCCATGCGGGTTTCTGCTGGCTTCTTCGTGACTGGCTTGTCAGGAAAGATGTTGATCCATACTTTTCCGCCGCGCTTAATGTGACGAGTCATTGCAATACGAGCAGCTTCAATTTGACGAGCGCTGATCCAACCTGGTTCAAGAGCTTGAATACCGAACTCACCAAATGCAAGTGCGTTTCCGCCCTTTGATACACCGGTCATACGACCGCGCATCTGCTTACGGTGTTTTACTTTACGAGGCATCAACATGATCAGCCCTCCCCACGAAGTTTTGGTGTCTCATGCGAATCGTGCATACGACGCTCGATTGCTTCTTCTTCTTCAAGCAAACGCTCGAACTCAGGATCAGCAGGCTTCACGAGTGGCTGGATTTCTGGCTCAGCGGTTTCAACAGCGCCACGCGGGCCACCTGATGAAACAACTTTGCGAGCAGCAGCTTCTTGAACAACTTGACCGGAAGTTTCGCCAACAGCCATTGCTGCTTCACGAGAAATCTTGTCTTGTGATGTGCTCTTGTACGGAAGGATGTCGCCCTTGTAGAGCCACACCTTTACGCCAACGCGACCAGAACTGGTACGTGCTTCGCGGAATCCGTAGTCGATGTCTGCACGAAGTGTGTGCAAAGGAACGCGTCCTTCGCGGTACCACTCTGTACGGCTCATTTCAGCACCACCAAGGCGGCCCGAACACTGAACACGAATACCAAGTGCACCAAACTTCTGTGCGTTCTGAACAGCACGCTTCATAGCGCGACGGAAAGCGATGCGGTTGACCAATTGGTCAGCAACACCCTGTGCAATAAGAGCTGCGTCGAGTTCTGCTTGCTTGATTTCAACAATGTTGAGTTGCAAGCGATTGTTACCAGTGATCTTTGCAAGGCCAGTACGAAGTTCGTCTGCCTTTGCACCCTTACGACCGATAACAATTCCGGGACGTGCGGTGTGAACGTCGATGCGAAGTTTGTCACGTGTGCGCTCCACTTCAACGCGACTAACAGCTGCATCTTCAAGTGTCTTCATGAGGTACTCACGGATTTTCCAATCCTCTGTGAGATAGTCCTTGTATTCGCGCTCGCTGAACCAGCGGCTCTTCCAGTCTGTAGTGATGCCGAGTCTGAACCCGTATGGATTGATCTTCTGACCCATCAGTTGCCTGCTTCTTCAGTTGTGGTGGTGTCGACGACTTGGTCATCGGCAACGATCTCTTGTTCTGCAACAGGTGCTTCCTTGCGGCTTGCAGCAACACGTGCGCGACGGTTGTTGGAAGGTGCACCCTTTGCCATTGTCTTTGCTTCGATCACTGCAAGTTGTGAATCGCTCATGCGGTCAACAATGAGTGTGATGTGGCATGTGCGCTTCAAGATTGCTCCGGCACGACCCTTTGCGCGAGGACGGAAACGCTTGAGCGTTGGACCCTCGTCTGCGAAGCATGCTTTTACGAACAATTCGTCAGCGTCAAGATTGTCGTTGGTAACAGCATTTGCAACTGCAGATGCAAGAACCTTGCGAACAACACGTGCAGCTTCACGATCTGTGAACTGCAAGATTTGGTCTGCAGTGCGAACGTCTTGGTAGCGAACAAGGTTCAGAACGACGCGCACTTTCGATGCAGATGAACGGTGGTAGCGAGCGCTTGCGCGACTTCCACTTTTTGAACCGGCGACGCGGTTGGCTTCATTGAGCTTTGGACCGGTCATGACTACTTCCTTGTGTTCTTTTCTTGTCCAGCGTGGAAGCGGAATGTACGAGTTGGTGAGAACTCACCAAGCTTGTGACCAACCATTGACTCTGTGCAATACACGGGGACGTGCTTGCGACCGTCGTGCACGGCAATGGTGAGACCCACCATGTCGGGAACGATGGTTGAGCGACGCGACCACGTCTTGATGACTTTGTGATCACCGGCAGTAACTGCGGCGTCAACTTTCTTAAGCAAGTGGTCGTCAACAAACGGACCCTTTTTGAGGCTACGAGACATGAGTTACCTCCGACCCTTTCCGGCACGACGCCGACGAACGATGAGTGATTGAGATGGCTTGTTTTTGTTACGTGTGCGGCCTTCTGGCTTACCCCAAGGCGATACTGGAGGACGACCACCAGAGGTCTTACCTTCACCACCACCGAGTGGGTGGTCGACAGGGTTCATGGCAACACCACGAGTTTGAGGGCGAACGCCCTTCCAACGGTTACGTCCGGCCTTACCGATCTTGACGAGTTCGTGTTCTGAGTTACCAACTTCACCAACGGTGGCGCGGCAATCAAGAAGAACTCGACGCATTTCAGTAGAAGGAAGACGCAATGTTGCGAAGTCGCCTTCTTTAGCGACAACTTGAATTGACATTCCGGCAGAGCGAGCAATTTTGCCGCCTTGACCGGGACGTAGTTCAACGTTGTGCACAACAGTTCCGACAGGGATGTAACGCAATTGCATTGCATTTCCTGGCTTGATGTCTGCACCGTGTCCGCTTTCGACGCGCATTCCTACTTCAAGACCCTTAGGAGCAAGGATGTACGCCTTTGTTCCGTCCATGTAATGAAGAAGAGCGATGCGGCACGTACGGTTCGGGTCGTACTCAATGGATGCAACCTTTGCAGGCATGCCATCTTTGATGCGCTTGAAGTCAATGATGCGGTACTGGCGCTTATGTGCACCACCGCGGTGACGTGAAGTCTTGCGGCCGTAGACGTTACGTCCGCCGGTGTTTGACTTTGAAGAGAGAAGAGTCTTTTCAGGCGTCGTCTTTGTGATCTCTGAGAAATCAGAGACTGTCTGGAAACGACGTCCGGGACTAGTTGGTTTGCGCTTGCGAATTGCCATGATTATTTCAGCTTTCGAACAACGGGATTTTGCTTCCCGCAGCAAGGGTGACTATGGCCCGCTTGGTGTGCGGACGCTGACCGATTCGGTTGGAGTTACGTGTGCGCTGGAACTTGCCCTTGCGATTGAGTGTGTTGACCTTGAGTACTTTGACACCCCAGATTGCCTCAATGGCATCGTGGATCTCGGGCTTAGAAGCATCAACTGCAACTTGAAACGTGTACACATCTGATTCCATAAGCGCGTAGCTCTTTTCAGAGACAACAGGCTTAAGAATGATGTCGCGTGGATCTTTCATTACTTAGCTTCCTTTGCGATGGGCAGGCTGTCTTTGGAAAAGACAATCCAGTCGTTGCACAAAACGTCGTATGCATTGAGTTCACCAACAAGTGTGAGTTGCACTTCGGGAACATTGCGGAAGCTCTTGATTGCAACTTCTTCTGATGGAGAAACAACAACCATGACGCGACCTTCAACACCAAGAGCGGTAAGTGCCTTGAGTGCATCTTTTGTGCTTGGAGCTGTAAGGCCCCATGACTCGATAACAACGACGTGACCTGAGCTATTGCGATCTGACAAAGCAGACGCAAGTGCAAGACGAATCATTTTGCGCGGTGTGCGTTGTGCGTAGCTACGAGGCTTTGGTCCGTGAGCAATACCGCCACCCTTGAAATGAGGAGCGCGGGTTGAACCCTGACGTGCTCCACCAGTTCCCTTTTGGTTGAACGGCTTTTTACCTGTACCTGAAACTTCAGCACGAGTTTTTGTGCTTTGTGTTCCGGCGCGACGACCTGCAAGTTGTGCTGTGACAACTTGGTGCATCACTGGAACATTTGGTTCTACTGCAAACAGTTCGTCTGCAACATCAACGTTGCCAGCTGCTTTGCCTGATGAATTCTTAACTGCGATTGATGCCATCGGAATTACTTCGCCTTCACTGCGTTACGCACGATGACAACGCCACCGTTCGGGCCAGGAATAGAACCCTTAATCAAAATGAGACCGCGCTCTGGATCGCTTTGCACTACTTCAAGATTGAGAGTGGTGACTTGCTCATGACCCATGTGGCCAGCCATTCTGAGACCTTTGAATACACGACCTGGGAATGAGCATGAACCGATGGAACCAGGAGCACGATGGTGCTTATGGTTACCGTGGCTTGCACCCTGGCCGCTGAAGTTGTGACGCTTCATACCACCAGCAAAACCTTTACCTCGGCTAACCGCTGTGACGTCGACTATTTCGCCCGGTGCAAGAAGATCAGCTGCGATCTCTTGTCCGACAACGAAGCCATCGACAGAGTCGAGGCGTAGTTCGACGAGGCGGCGGCCCGCTTCGACGTTTGCTGACGCAAAGTGTCCTTGCTCAGGCTTGCTGAGCTTGGTGGCACTTTTGTGTCCGTATGTAACTTGTAACGCGGTGTATCCGTCGCGGTCATTTGTTTTGACCTGGACAACACGTACTGGCTCTACGCGCAGCACTGTGACGGGGATGACTCGTTGGTCATCTCCCCACACTTGTGTCATGCCGACTTTTTCGCCGACGATCGCTTTTTGTGCCATGGCGGCAACCCTTTTTCTCGTTTGGTTATTCACGCAAATGCTCCGAGAACATTTCTGTTAACGGAGCACGTGTCTGGGTGTTGCCGTGTGGTTCCACTCTGCTTTGCAGCGTTGTGGCCTTCACGGACGTCGATTATTTTTTTGTGTCTTCGACGGTCGATCTAGCTTTTCGGGTTAATACCCGAATCGCACGGACTAGGAACGCTATCGGCAGTTTTGGCTAATCCACATCGGAACCACCGAGTGATTTAACGGGGGAAGCGCTTCGCAATCCAGTCGGCCACAATTTCGAGAGCTTCGATGCGATGGCCTTCGAGATAATGAGGCGCACCCTTCATTTCTACATATGTGGAGTCAACTGCTCCTGAGGCGGCCACGATTTCTTTTGCTTCCCTGATACGGATTTCCGTGTCCGCCGTGGGGTGCAACAGCAGGGTCGGAACCTTTATATGGGGCATGGTGTCAGCCAGTTTGGCGTGGCTAGAGAGCCCCGACCAGGTGCTCAGCCACCCGCGAGATGTCATGGTCCGCGCCAGCCCGCCGCGGCCATAGTTGGCCTCAAAAGGGTCAGGAAAGGCGAAAAGTGACCCCATCGGGCGCTCATCTGGCTCTAATGACAGGTCGAGATAGACCGGATTAGCCAATGTTCGGTAAATCGTGTGGTATTTCGTGAAGACCCGGCGGGCCCGTTGGTCGCGCCACATCTCTAAGTTTGTGTCTTTGTGAATTTCCTTCAGGGCTGTTCCGGCAGTGTCAGCATCGGCGATGGCCTGCTTGGCGATGGCATCGATTCTGGCCACCCGAGCAATTTGAGCCTGTCGATATTTCGCCAACCAGTCGAGGTCGTATGAGCTTGGTTCTGGCCACGGGCGCCACCCGTTTTCTGGGTTGTACATATCAAGTTCTGGCACTCGGCTGAACGGATCATTTTCATCAGCAACCGATGGGTCGATGACTTGCAACATAAAAACGCCTTCGCCGGGATGAGCCGCCATGCCAACCCAACCATCACCGATTCCTAATTCAGCATGCGCCATTGCCATGAGCGACCCACCGCCTGAGTTACCGAGCAAGATGACCGACTCTGCACCACGACGTTTCATTTCATCGTGAGCAACTTTGACATCGATGATGCAATTTTCGTGCAAGCAGTCAGTGTCGTTGTTGAGATACCGAGTTGAAAAACCAAACACCGCATAACCGGCTGCAGCTAACAATGGACACGCATAATGCACACTGAAATCACCACGGGGATGTGACAAGATCACCGCTGTTTTCCATTTGCCATTTGGTGGTGTCCACAAAAGTCCCCGCACCAATGCCCCATCAGGTGTGACGAGACGAATTGATTCGCGCGGAATATCAACTGGTGGTGCATCTTCTGGCGATGGCCAATAGTTCAGACCAAACGGACGTTGTCCTCCGAGATGTGCATCGAGATGATCCATGAATGTTTTACTTTTCAGCTAGGGCGCGAGCACCAGGATAATCAGCTTTACCATTTGGTGCGCGCGGTACTTCAGAAACAAATACAACTCGCTTTGGCGCTTTGTATCCAGATAATTGTTTCTTCACAGATGCAATGACATCTGCTTCGGTCAACGTGAACCCTGCATCAACCGATGCCACTGCAACAACTATTTGTCCGAACTTCTCATCAGGAAGACCAACTACTAAACAGTCACGAACTCCGACATTACGTTTCACGGCCTCTTCGACCTCTTCAGGAAATACTTTTTCGCCTGCAGTGTTAATGACTTGGCTTCCACGGCCGAGCAAAACGAGGCTTCCGTTTTCGTCATACGTTCCGAGGTCACCGGGGAATGAATAATTCACGCCACCAATCGTGCGAAATGTACGAGCAGATTTCTCTGGATCTTTGAAGTACCCAATTGGGACATGGCCACCGCTTGCTACTTTTCCTGTTCCACCACTGCCCGGTAATACTTCGTTGTCATCCTCATCAAAGAGCTTTGTGGTTGGATTAACCATAAAAACTGCAGTTTCAGCAGGGGCATCCTTCACCATCACGCTGGAGCCCATGCTGCCTTCCGTGCTTCCCATCGCATCGAGTAACGCAATTTGTGGAATGTGGTCAATGAGGCGACGCTTCGCTTCTGTTGTCCACATCACTCCAGATGAAACCATTCGTGTTAGTGAAGATGTGTCGTACTTCTTCCCTGCTCGTTGCGCAGCATCAAGTGCGTCAGCAATCGGCCGAGCAAATGCGTCTCCAACTATGACAACGTTCTGCACGCGTTCGGTCTCGACGAGCGACAACAATTCATCTGCATCAAACTTGCGATTCTGCAAAATAAGCACGGTGCCTGCAACTGCGTGCGGAATCATTGCACCAATCCACATACCTGTGCCGTGCATTAACGGGCAACAAGGAACTACAACGTATGTACCGTCGCGCTTTCTTACTTCACTCATCAGTGGCGCTAATTCGCGCCAATCATCGGTCAGCGGCAGACCCAATGCAACAAGACCATTCGCAACAAACTGCGACGTATGGCTCCCCATGGTGTACATCACGCCTTTTGGCATTCCCGTTGTTCCGCCGGTGTACAGC
>JBAXUC010000190.1:0-2318 GCA_037129855.1 Actinomycetota bacterium
GAGTTTTTCCTTTCCATCATTCCCACATCCTGGGCACGACCCTCGATGGATATGACATGTTTGCCGGCCTAGTAAACGGAGCTCGTTTATCGGTCTTTGTCTCACTATCGGCAGTTGTAATAGGCGGGGCAATCGGATCTGTTATCGGAATCAGCTCAGCTTACTTCCGTGGGCGGATTGACTTATTTGTCACCATGGCTTTCAACGTCATGCTGTCGATTCCTAACCTTGTTCTGTCCCTTTCTCTCATTTCAGTTCTCGCGTTTTCAGACGAAAACCACCCAGCTACAACCGCCCGACGAGTGGGAGTGCTTATTTTGTCCTTGACAATTGTAATTATTCCCATCCTCGGACGCATTTCACGTGGAGCAACATTGCAATGGTCGAGCCGCGAATTTGTTCTTGCATCCAAGTCAATGGGCACGTCAAACTTTGTAATCATTCGCAAACACATCATTCCCAACGTTGCCCCAGCAATCCTCGCGATTGGTTTCCTAGCAATAGGCTCAGTCATCATCGTTGAAGGGTCCCTGGCAGTTCTTGGAATCGGAATTCCTGGTGGTGCCAGTTGGGGTTCAATGCTCGCAAACGGCCGCGGCAATATTGCGTATTCACCATGGGAGGTATACCTCCCCGCTGGATGTATAGCCCTCACAGTAATTTCGTGCAACTGGTTTGGTGACTATGTACGAACCACCCTTGATAAGAGAGAGTCAAAGATATGAGTTCACTCCTTAAAATCGACGACATGTCAGTTCGGTTCGCCACTCCTCGTGGCGATCTGAAAGCTGTCAATAACGTCTCAATAGAATTACTCAAAGGCGAAAGTCTCGGTGTAGTGGGTGAATCGGGTTCTGGTAAGACTGTTCTTTCACGAGCAACGATGGGCCTTCTGCCAAGCACAGCCACTCGTACCGGAACAATTACCTATCAGGGCCAAGACATCACCGCACTTCCAAAAGATGAAGTACGTGAATTGTGGGGAACCGGAATGGCCATGATCTTTCAGGATCCAATGACCGCTTTAAACCCGGTCCGACGCGTTGGTTCTCAACTGACTGAGAGCCTTACTGTTCGCCTAGGAATGAACAAGAAAGACGCAAAAGAAAAGGCTATCGAACTTCTGAAGCGAGTGCGGATACCTGATCCAGAGGCAATGTTGCGCAAGTTTCCGTACCAACTGTCCGGAGGTATGCGCCAACGCATCATGATCGCAATTGCCGTTTCCTGTGAGCCAGAACTCCTCTTTGCAGACGAACCAACCACTGCCCTTGACGTCACCGTCCAGGCACAGGTACTTGATCTCATTACCGAATTGCGTAAAGAATCAAACATGGCAATGATTCTGGTCACTCACGACCTTGGTGTTGTGGCCGGACATACAGACAAGATTGCAGTCATGTACGCAGGAGATGTTGTTGAATATGCTCCGACACGCGAACTGTTTTCAAACATGAAGATGCCCTACACCGAAGCATTGCTGAAGTCGATCCCTCGTCTCGAGACACCTACTGGAAGTCGCTTGCCCGTCATCGAAGGTCGACTCCCCGACCCCACTAAGGACGAGCCCGGTTGTCCGTTCGCTAATCGTTGTCCCTATGTAACAGATAAGTGCCGTGCTGAAAAGCCACCACTTACTGATGGTGGAAATAATCACTTTTATCGTTGTTGGTTCCCAATAGGAGGAGTTAAGTAATGGCTGGTATCGGAAAAGCTCATATGCGTCCCGATGGAGATCGCGTTCTCACCGTTGAAGATCTCACTGTTGAATTCCGACTGAGCAAAGACAAAATTGTCAAAGCGGTCTCAGGAATCAGTTTTGACCTTATTCGAGGCGAGACACTAGCCATTGTGGGCGAATCTGGTTGCGGCAAGTCCACTCTCGGAAAAGCAATTTTACAATTGCCTAAGCCAACTAGTGGTTCAGTTAATTTCTTATCCACCGAATTGACCACACTGGGTAAAAAAGAACTACGCGACATGCGCCCGGCAATGCAGATGATTTTTCAAGACCCGGTGAGTTCACTAGATCCCCGCTTACCTGTCAGCAAAGTTCTCGCTGAACCCCTCAAGGTGTGGAAGCGTGGCAACCAGGTAGAGATTGAAGCAAAGATTGACGAACTTCTCAATGCAGTAAACCTTGATCCCAGTGTTGTTCGAGATCGCCGTTCATATGAGTTCTCAGGTGGACAATGTCAGCGCATCAGCATTGCTCGTTCCCTAGCATTAGAACCCACCTTGATTATTTGCGATGAGCCTGTATCAGCACTCGACGTTTCTGTTCAGGCTCAAATTTTAAATCTGCTTCAAGACATGAA
>JBAXUC010000191.1:0-2313 GCA_037129855.1 Actinomycetota bacterium
CTGATCGACGTTGTCATTGTGCTTGGCCTTTTTGAACTGGTCTCAAGTATCGGCAGTTCGCGCGTCACCGATACATGGGGCAAAGAAATCAGCGTTCGTCGCGGAGCAGTTCTGATGGTGGTTGCAACAGTTGCCATGGCTGTAGCACCGCATGTGTCGTTTGTTGCAGTTCCCATGTTGGTGTTGTTCATCATGGGGTTTGAGTTCTCGCTAGTCAGCATGTTGCCGTTGGCGGCCAACATTGTTCCAAATAGTGGCGGTATAGGCCTTGGTCTCACAGTGGGTGCAGGCACGTGTGGTCGTGCCATCTTCAGCACTATTGCTACTTCACTGTATGACTCTGTTGGCCCAGTAGGCCCAGCACTTGCCGCTGTTGCATTATCTGCAATCACCGTTGTACTTATCAGTCTTTATGCGCGGTCGGTGCGATAACCGTTCGTTATTGGCATGCGTCGGTCTTTGCCGAATGCCTTTTCTGAAATACGAACTCCCGGCGCACACTGGCGACGTTTGTATTCGTTGATATCTACTAAGCGTGCGATACGAGTAACAACTGCTGCATCGAAACCGAGTTTCTGAATTTCAGGCACTGTTAGGTCATCGTCTATGTAATGACGCAAGATCGGGTCAAGGTCTTCATATGCGGGCAGGCTCTGATCATCACGTTGATCTGGTCGCAATTCAGCGCTTGGCGGCTTAGTGATGACGGTTTCAGGAATGATCTCGCGACCAGAGCGTTCATTGATGCGTCGACATAGTGCAAACACTTGTGTCTTGAACACATCTTTGATGATCGCATACCCACCAGCCGAGTCACCATAGATAGTGAAATAGCCAACTGCCATTTCGCTCTTGTTGCCAGTGGTTAAAACCATCCATCCGAACTTGTTGCTCAACGCCATCAGCGTCATTCCGCGCACACGGCTTTGCAAGTTCTCTTCAGTGAGGTCTGGGTCGCGACCAGTAAACGACGGTTCGAGCATGTCGAGGTACGCGCCAAATGCTGGCTCAATAGAAACAATGCGATGATCAATACCTAAGGCAGTAGCAAGTTTTTCAGCATCATCTAGTGAACCCTGACTTGAATACCGCGATGGCATTGCAACACCATGCACATGATCAGCGCCAAGTGCATCAACTGCAATTGCTGCGACGATTGACGAGTCAATTCCACCAGAAAGACCAATGACAACATCGGTGAAACCATTCTTGTGTACATAGTCGCGTGTGCCGACAACGAGAGCCTCATACACACGGTCAAGATCTGAGGCGAACGGTTCAACATGAGTTGGTGTCACCGTTCCGTCGCCACCAATGGTTACCACAGCAAAGTCAGATTCGAACGATTTCATTCTGCAAGCAATAACGCCATTGCAATCAACAACAACACTTGAACCGTCAAACACGAGTTCATCTTGCGCACCAACTTGGTTGACGTACACAATGGCGCTGTTAGTTTCTTTCGCGCGGGTTGACAACATCTGTTCGCGCTGCACGTTCTTACCCTCATGGAATGGCGATGCATTCAAGTTCAACAAGATTCGCGCGCCAGCTACTGCCTGAGCTGCAACAGGACCATCTGCATACCAAATGTCTTCACAGATTGTGACTCCAACTGTTATGCCATCAATCGAAAACAATCCGGCAGCGACATCATCTTTCATGGCAGGTCCAGGTGTGAAGTAACGATCCTCGTCGAACACTGCATAGTTAGGTAGTAACTGCTTCAGATACACATCTTGAACGCCACCGTTACGACACAATGCAACTGCGTTATATAAGTGGTCACCGTCTGCTTTCACAAAACCAATAAGAGCGACGCACTCTTGCGTCGCTTTGGCAATGCGCTCGACAGCCAATTCGTTGTCACGCACGAATGCTTTTTTCAGCAACAAGTCCTCTGGTGGGTACCCCATGATGGTCAATTCTGAGTAGACCACAACATGACATCCGGCTGCTTCAGCTGTGGCATAGTCGGCCAAAATCTTGGCTTCGTTGCCCGATAAGTCGCCCACAAGCGGGTTCAACTGGGACAATCCAACCGTTAGGCCCTTGGGTGCAGCGAAAGATCCGGAGGATGTCACGAGGTCAGGCTAACCACCGACCCCTCAAAACCCCATCTACATAAGGTTTCCCATACTCAGAGGGCGCCAGCTCGCCCCGTTTCACACAGCGTTCACATTTGGGCAATGGGAAAGAAACGGCTTCGTGACATCCTGTACCTAGTAAAAAAAGCGGGATTCGTCCCTTGTTAGTAAAGGACACCACTGTGCCCATTCAGGCTGAATACATCTGGATCGACGGAACGTCACC
>JBAXUC010000192.1:0-2295 GCA_037129855.1 Actinomycetota bacterium
GTCAACGGCAGACCATCACATTGGGCCGGAATCGGAATCTCCATCACTTCGCACAGCGTGGGCATGATGTCAATATTTTCCGTGAATTTGTCAACCACAGTTCCGTGAACGCTTGCATGACGTGGGTCAGCGACAATTCCGATGATGTGTTGACTGGTTTCCCAATAGCCAACTTTTTCGCGCAACCCGTGATCACCCAACATCTCTGCGTGATCGGCAGTGACAACAATGACCGTGTTATCCCATTCGCCTGATTCCACTAATGAATCGAACAGCCGCCCAAGTTGGTAATCAACTTCGCTGATCATTCCGAAATATTGGGCACGCATATGAGCCATCTCGTCAGGATCTGTCGGCGCTTTAGTTCCATCAAGCATCAACATCACTTCATGGAAGGGATGCACTTTCTCTGCGCGCTGAATCGGTTCGCCAACGGAAGATGGGTCATACATCGTGGAATATTCGCCAGCTGCCGAATACGGAGGATGTGGACGCAGATAACTCGCGTGTGCAAACCAACCAGTGTCTTGAGAACTAATCCATTCAATAAGCCGATTCGTCAGGAAGTTACTGACGCTGACGTCAACTGGTCGTTCGTGTTCAGTTGATAACAATTGCAAAATTCCTGACGAGGCGTCGTATCCCTTTTCGGCGAGAAGTTCTCGCCATGGAGTCATGCGTCGCGTTAGGTCGAGAGCACATTCAAAACCGGGCAGCACTCCTTCATATGTTTGAAGGCGAGGGTCGTCGGCACCTGTTGTAACCCGAGGGTCAATCGATTGGTCTGTGTATCCGAACAGAGTTGGCGTGTACCCGGCGCGTCGTGCCGCGAGCGCAACATTGTCGAACCCATCATCGAGAGGTGTTCCATTAGCAACAACACGATGATTCATTTGGTACATGCCGGTGTACAGCGAAGCTCGACCGGGCGAACACGGCGACGCTTGGCTGTAGTGCCGTGACAACCGAACGCCACGTTCACAAAGGCGATCAAGATTGGGTGTCTTGACGACAGGGTGACCAGCAATCGATAAACAATCACCGCGAAATTGATCAAGTGTGATCAGAAGAACATTCATTGCCATAGCTACCTACTCACCACCTGGACGAATGCCAGTTGAGAGAAACATACGAATTTCACGAATTGCAGTGGAATCTTGGGCTACAAACATGTGTCCACCTTCATACGACGACATCGTCGCATCAGAAATGCGCTCAATGATGGCTTCTGAGTTAACGGGTGGTGCAATTCCGTCAAATTTTCCTGCTGTAACAAATGTTGGACAAGTAATCACGTGCAAACGATTCACAACATCGTGTGCGGCTCGAGCAGCAAGCTGCAGACGTTCACCACGAATCACATCGGAGGCTTTCGTTTTGGCCGCTTGTTCAGCACGCATGTTCATCATCTGTGCATCAGCAGGGTGAGATGCCAGCCATTCAGGAGTAAAGCGAGTGTCACTTAAGGTCAACATTTTTGAAGCACGCTCATCTGCTGACAGTGCACCTAATTCATGCAACGGATACGACGATCCGGCACTACCGCCAGCCGAGGTGCACAACAGAGCTAAACGTTCAACACGCGTCGGAAAGGTCACTGCAAACTCTTGCGCTACCATTCCACCAAAACTGATACCGACGACAGAGCATGTCTTCCACCCCACATGATCAAGAAGTGCTGCAGCGTCTGCTGCATATTGCGCCATGGTGTACGGGCCCTCAGGAATGGAAGTGAGACCAAGACCACGTTGGTCATGTGCAAGCACCTCACACTCTTTCGACAACGAACGAATGAGAAGTTCAGTGGACTGCAATGTTGCGCCAGACCCATTGAAGAACAACACTCGGGGACCATCACCAGAGATCTGATAATTGATTGAGATGTCGTGCGAAGTAAACATTGGCATGTGTCAAGTCTCGCATTCGTGGGGGTATCCACCATTCTCGGGCCATTTCACACCAACATGAAGATTCGTGCATACGTTTGTAGATGGGGTGAGACGATCACTCGCCGAACACCCCGAATCTCTGACATGGCGTCGCGTCACGATGCCTGGCCTTGATGTTGCATGGGTTGGCATGAATGTTCCCGTTATTGATACGGGTGGTCGTCCGTGGGTATGGGAAGTGGTGACACCTACTCAATACAACGCTTCAGCTCGCATGCAAGACGACCTGATGGTGTTGCCAGTCGCTCATGACACCGTGGTTGCCGAGGTAAATCATCGCGATCACTCCGGGCCAATTATGCGGATGCAGGTCCCCGTTACCCACGCCCCCGACGCCATCAGCCTT
>JBAXUC010000193.1:0-2283 GCA_037129855.1 Actinomycetota bacterium
AACGGCTTCGGTGTCGTTGTTGCAGCACTTGGTGAACAGATGCTGCGCGTTACTGCTGCTCTTGCTGACGGAACACTCACGTGGTGCACAGGGCCAGCAACTCTTGCTGGTCACACGATTCCAACAATCACTAAAGCAGCAGACGAATTTGATCGTCCTGCCCCTCGCATTATCGCAGCGCTTCCAGTGTGCGTAACGACAGATAAAGTTGCTGCGGCAGAGCGCGCAGCAAAAGTATTCGCGGTGTATGGCACATTGCCCAGCTACCGCGCCATGCTCGACCGTGAAGGTGCGGCAGGCCCTGCTGATATTGCCATCATGGGTTCAATTGGTGAAGTACAAGACAGAGTTGCAGCATTGGCTGACATTGGTGTCACCGATTTTGCTGCAGTGGAGTTTGGTGCAACACCTGAAGAGATTGCCAATACTCGTGAAGCCATCAAGGGTCTGCTGAAGTAGATATGAACTACTCGGGCTATCAATCGTTAACTGTTGAGTTGGTTGATGGGGTAGCCCATGTTGTCATTGATAATCCGCCGATTAATTTATTCGATCTTGTTCTGTACCCCGAGATGGTGCGAGTAAGCGCCGAGCTTCGTGATGATGAGGATGTTCGTGCGGTCGTTGTTTCCTCCGCAAATCCTGATTTCTTCATCGCTCATTTTGATGTTTCACTCATTCTTCATCTGCCTACCGGCAGGCCTGCGCCGACGACTCTCAGTGATTTCCATCAGATGTGTGAAAATTTCCGAACAATGTCGAAACCAACGATTTGTGCAATTGATGGACGTGTCGGTGGCGGCGGAAGTGAAGTCACTCTCAGCATGGATATGCGATTCGCTTCTCCTCGGGCAGTCTTCAATCAGCCAGAGGTTGCACTCGGCATTCTTCCTGGGGGTAGCGGAACAGTTCGGTTACCGCGTTTAGTTGGGCGTTCTCGAGCGTTAGAGGTCATTCTCGGCAGCGAAGATATTGATGCGGCTACTGCTGAAAAGTGGGGGTGGGTGAATCGGGTTGTTGATAATCCTGTCGATCATTCATTGGCAATGGCTCGACGTATCGCATCGTTTCCTCCCGCGGCAGTGCAAGCTGCAAAGAGGTCTATCTTGCGAAGCGATGATCATATTGTCGAAGACTTACTTGCAGAGGCGGGGGAGTTCAATAGTCTTCTCTCAGACCCGCGAGCAGTGACCGCTATGAATAATTTCATGGCTTGTGGTGGACAAACTCGCGAAGGTGAACTTCGACTGGGTGAATTAGCCACCGAAATCAACGACTGATCCTTCAATTCTTGTTGCGCACTGCTGAAAGGCAATGCTGTACAAATGGTTTCTTTTTTTGATTCAGTGACATTTGCTCATGGCCCAGCCATGAAAAACCGCTTTATGTTGGCTCCTCTCACGAACCAGCAAAGCCATGTGGACGGGACATTGTCTGACGACGAATTCCATTGGCTAACAATGCGCGCTCAGGGTGGTTTTGCGCTCACCATGACATGTGCTTCACATGTGCAAGCAATTGGGCAGGGTTTTGCTGGCCAATTGGGATGCTTCGGCGATCAACACTTAGTGGGACTGACCCGGCTAGCTGATGCAATAAATAAAGAAGACAGTCTGTCCTTTGTGCAGCTGCACCATGCAGGTCGTCGTTCACCGAAAGAACTTATTGGTGGACAACCAGTCAGCTCCGGTGTTGATGAAAAAATGGACTCACGTGCAATGACTACTGGCGAAGTGGAAGAAATGGTGGAGGCATTTATTGTGGCCGCTATACGCAGCGAGAAGGCTGGCTACCACGGAGTAGAACTTCACGGTGCTCATGACTATGTGCTCTGTCAGTTCCTGAATGCTGAACTCAATGTTCGCACAGATAAATACGGTGGTTCGTTAGAGAATCGTTCTCGCGTGTTGTTTGACATCGTTGATGGTATTCGTGCTCGTTGCGGCGCTGACTTGAATCTTGCTGTTCGTCTTTCGCCTGAACGTTTCGGTATGAAGACATCAGAAATAGTTGAAATCTACGGGCGGCTTGTTGATTCCAAAAAAGTAGACATGATCGACATGTCTTTGTGGGACTGTTTCAAAGTCGCTGTTGATGAGGACTGTGATGGCAAGGTTCTCATTGACATTTTTGCCAACCTCGAACGTGGTGCAACCAAACTGGCCGTTGCCGGCAAGTTGTATTCAGCGGCCGATTGCCAACGCGCAGTAGATGCGGGTGCAGACATTGTTGCCATCGGTAGGGCAGCAGTTACTAATCATGATTTCCCGCGTCTTGCGAAAG
>JBAXUC010000194.1:0-2232 GCA_037129855.1 Actinomycetota bacterium
GGTTGGTGCTGGCCTCTCTGCTGAACTGGTTGCCTTTATGGTCGGAGTCGGCACACTTGTTTCGTTTGTGTCGCTCCCATTGCTGTCGCTCGCGCTGTAGTCCTTCGGTGGCGATTACTGCCAAGTAATGAACTAGAACTCAGTGCATGATTTCGTTTATCCAACGGCTTGAAGACCTCGCAGCTGAGGCACCGACCGCGTCAGCCATTACATGTGCTGGCGAGACAATATCGCGAGTTGATTTGTTGAAGGCTGGCTACAACCTCGCTGTATATTTGTACGAACATGGCGTTCGTGAAGACGACATGGTCACAGTTGCAGTTCCGAACAGCATCGATTTCTTTATCGCATATATCGCTGCATGGCGACTTGGTGCAACACCGCAACCCATCTCGTCGCGTCTTCCACAACGCGAACTCGATGCAATTATTGAACTGGCAAATTCATCAGCAGTGATTGGTGTTGAAGAAGGTTCCGTCACAGGTCGAGTATGTGTACCAACCGGCTTTCGTGCACCAGATGCCGACGCTTCACATCTTCCATATGTGTTATCAAAGGCATGGAAAGCGCCAACATCTGGTGGCAGCACAGGTCGTCCAAAACTCATCGTCTCTGGCGACCCAGCAGCGCTTGACCCAGAAGCGCCGTTGCCACTGATGATGCAAAAGGGTGGCTGTCTAGTGATGCCGGGGCCGCTGTATCACAACGGTCCAGCTGTATGGAGCTGTCAGGCATGGCTGAACGGCTTACATGTGGTGCTGTTGCCGCGTTTCGATGCAACAGGAACATTGGAAGCGATTCAAAAGTACAAGGGAACAGTGCTGTACATGGTGCCCACCATGATGAAGCGCATTACGAGATTGCCAGAGGAGGAACGACTGTCGTTTGACCTTTCCAGTTTGCAAGTGGTTTGGCATCTTGCTGAACCATGTCCTGAATGGTTAAAGCAAGAGTGGATTGATTGGTTGGGCGCAGAGCGAATTTTCGAACTGTATGCAGGTACTGAAGGACAAACAGCGACAGTGATAACGGGCCATGAATGGTTGGCGCATCGCGGCTCGGTTGGAAAAACAATTCCCAGCACAGTGAAAATCACGGATGAAGACGGAGCAGAACTTCCTGCTGGAGAAATGGGCGAAGTCTGGCTGCGTAGTTTGCGCGACACGCCTACCTACAAATACGTGGGTGCTACGGCACGCACATTAGAAGGTGGTTGGGAATCACTTGGCGACATGGGGTATCTCGATGCCGAGGGGTATCTGTACCTAGGAGACCGTGCAGCAGACATGATTTTGTCTGGCGGCGCAAACATTTACCCGGCAGAAATTGAATCTGCAATTCAAGAACACCCGGCCATCAAGTCGTGTGCTGTCATCGGATTTCCCGATGAAGACAAGGGCAACGTAATTCACGCAATTGTGGAAGCTGACCCCGCTGAAATTAGCGAAGCAGATTTGAAGACCTTCCTCGGCGAACGCCTCGTGATCTACAAAGTGCCACGCACCTTCGAATACGTTGATTTTGCGCTGCGAGATGATGCAGGCAAGGTGCGCAGGTCTGCTTTGCGGGCAGAACGTTTGCCTAAGTAGTTACTACTGCCTCGATAAGACGAAGGGCGTTAGCGCCTAAGACTTTTTCAAGCACGTCACGCGGCACGTTCATGTTCGTTAGCCATGCGATGCAGGCGGTAACACTGAGCGTGGTGTTCGGGCAATCAGAGCCAAACAAGATTCGGTCAGGGTGACGCGTGATGTGTTCCGACGTAATTGTTGGATGTTCCGTTACAACCGGGGTTAGGTCTGCGTACAGCGATGGGTGTGAATCCATCAGCGCAATTGCTTCAGGGGCTGCATGATGACCGCAATGGGCCAAGATCAATGGCATCCCAGGAAACTGGTCAGCAACTTCACCAATTGCAGGAAGTTCTTCAGCATCGGTTCGGCCATTCACATTATGGCCAAGGTGCACCACCGCGGGAAGGTGGCGCTCAGAGGCAAAAGCAAACACGGGTTGAAGGCGCACGTCGTCAACTGCAAAGTTTCCGACCGAACAATGCAATTTCAATACTCGTAGTCCGAGCACGTCTACGGCGCGGCGAACAATCGCTACGGGGTTCTCATCGGCTGGGTGAATGGTTAAGCCGCCAATTACTCGCACGGGCGACTGCGCAAACTGCGCAACAGTTTCGGCTGAAGCACTATTGAGCCCTTCAGCCACGCCTGGTTTGTGTGC
>JBAXUC010000195.1:0-2223 GCA_037129855.1 Actinomycetota bacterium
GTTTCGCTATTCGTGAAGGTGGCCGTACTGTTGGTGCTGGCCAAGTCACAAAGATTTTGAAGTAGATCAAGATGGCAAGCAACAGCATCCGTATCCGCCTCAAGGCTTTTGACCACGACATCATTGATAAGTCGACTCGCATGATCGTTGAAACAGTGCTTCGCACAAATGCAAAAATCCGTGGGCCAATTCCATTGCCAACTGACAAGCATCGTTTCACCGTTATTCGTGGACCCCACATTGACAAGGACTCACGCGAGCACTTCGAGATGCGTATCCACAAGCGCCTTATCGACATTGTCGAGCCAAACAGCAAGACCATCGATTCGCTTCAGCGCATCGAATTGCCAGCCGGCGTTGATATCGAGATCAAAATCCAGGGATAATTTTCCTGGACAATTCATTGTCTATCAAAAGGCACGACCCACTGGGTCGTGCCTTTTGCATTTCTTAGGAAATTCTTGCGATTTCTGCTGCAGGTTCTGAACCAATTTGGGTAGATACTTAAGTCATGAGTTTTGATTCCCATTGGGCCGATACCCCTCCTGCAGCCCCCACTGCACGTCCCCGCGGCAATCGCGTTGTTGCGCTTCTCCTTGTGTTGGCAATGTCTGTCGGTGGCGGAATAGTCGGTGGCCTTATCGGGGCTAGTACGACTAATAGTTCATCAAATGGTGGGCCCCTTGTAACGGCGGCTCCCATCAAGCCAGAGAATATTGGCAAGACCGACATCGCACGTGCAGCAGCAACCATTGCGGCAAGCATTGTCACCATCGACAGCCTCTCGGGTTCAGGTGAATCAATTGGCACTGGCATCATCGTGACCAGCGATGGCGAAATACTCACAAACAATCACGTTGTTGAAGGCTCCACAAGTGTTCGTGTTCGTCTGAATGGAACAACTGCGCCTATCACTGCAAAAGTTCTTGCAACTGATGCTGGCAACGACTTGGCACTGATCAAGTTGGTTAACGCCAAAGGACTTACAGCTGCAACGTTTGCTGACCCTGAAAGCATTGCCGTTGGCGACCCTGTTGTTGCTGTTGGCTATGCGGTCGCGCTTGATGGCGGGCCAAGTGTTACTGCAGGAATTATTTCAGCCCTAAACAGAACTCTTACTGATAGCAATGGCGCACTGAACGGCCTCATTCAAACTGACGCTGCTATTTCCTCAGGTAACTCTGGTGGACCACTGATCAACTTGAACGGTCAAGTTGTCGGGATCAACACAGCAGTTGCTAATGGTGACAGCAATACAGCAGCCAACAATATTGGTTTTGCAATTGGCGTGGCAGAAGTACAACGCGTCTCAGCTCTCTTGCGTGCGGATGCGGGTGGCGCAGTTCGTGCACAGGGTTATCTTGGTATCTCATTGAGTGATCGCAAAGATGGCGGTGCTGGTGCAGTCGTTGCTGAAGTGCAAAAAGATTCTCCAGCTGACAAGGCCGGATTAAAGGTGAACGACATTGTGTTGCAGATCAATGGACAAGTTATTACTGGCCAAGGAGCGCTAATTGCAGTTGTACGTGACTCTGCACCAGGTGATGTCATCAAGATTAAAGTTGAACGCGATGCCGTTGTAAAGGATTTGACCGCAACATTAGTAGCGCGCCCGAAAGAATAATCAGCGCGCGCTTGAGAGCGCGATAATCGGAAACCCTCCGATGGTAGAGCCCCCTCTGAATCAATGGCAGTATTCAGCGGGGGAAATTATATGAACATGCATTTTGCGACGATTTGGGAATCGTATGCCGACCAGTTGGGTGATGTGCCAGCTGTGATTGACGGAGACAAGCGACTGTCATGGTCGCAATATGACGACCGTGCAGCACGTGTTGCTGCGGCATTGACGGCAGCCGGTTTAGGGCCAGATGATAAATCTGGGTTGTATCTGTACAACAGTGCTGAATATCTAGAAGCTCATTACGCATCATTCAAGCAACGCGTAGTGCCGATCAATGTCAACTTCAGATATTTAGGAAATGAACTTGAGTACTTACTAGACAATGCGGATTGTAAAGCGTTGTTCTATCACGCATCTCTTGCAGACAGAGTTGCCGAAGTAGTGGGAAAGTTGCCTCTGCTCCGACTTATCGTTGAAGTTGATGATGGCCCGGCAACAGCAGTCGTGCCCGGTCGAGTTAAATATGAAGATCTGATTTCTACTAATGAACCAGCACCACGCATTGAACGTTCAGGTGATGAAATATACATGCTGTACAC
>JBAXUC010000196.1:0-2217 GCA_037129855.1 Actinomycetota bacterium
CCATGAGTTCGCACCAAAGTCTTGCGTACGGTCAGCTATGTCTGCCATTGTCGCCTCGATCACTGCCCAAATGGGCGCTTAGGCACCAGAAAAACTGGAACCACGGACGCCATTGTCCGCGTGACAAATGGTACTTGCCCTGATCACTCGAGTCCGACCTATTGGTCCATTTCGCTTGTAAATTCGGTCTCATGAAACGTCTACTTTCTTTCTCAGCCTCAGTGGCACTTTTGGCAGCATGCGGCGGCGGAGGAACCTCGGCCCCCGCAGAAACCTTGCCGACTGGGGCCACTGTTATCAAGGCAGTTCAGTCCTTACGATTTGACGCAAAGACCTATGGCCCAGTCGCTGCAGGCGACATTGTCATTGGCTACAAAAACGAAGACTCAGTTCGTCACACTCTTATTCTCGCCAAAGATGACATCAAGGTCCCGAATTTCAAATTGGTCGTTGGCCAAAATGGAGCAGTTGACTCTGGCACCGTCACATTGGATGCCGGCACGTACACACTGATTTGCGATGTGCCTGGTCACAGCAATATGAAAGCAACGCTAACCGTTAAGTAATTCATTTATCTGAAGAACGTAAAAGGGCCGCCCCAATGGGGCGGCCCTTTTACATGTCGAAGTTGATTAGCCCATGAAGGCAACGGAGAGGCCGAAGAAGACCGCCCACAAAACCACCGATGAGATGATTGCGTTCTTGTGGCTCTCATATGGCCACAACATCTTGTTACCAGCCTTGATGCCACCGAAGATTCCGATTGCATTCAATTCAAGCAACGCAATGATTGCAAGCGAGATGAACATGAAAGCGTTTGCGCCGCCCTTTGTTGCTGAGAACACTTCTGGATAGAAGTGCGCTGCGCCCACCATGTAAAACAACATGGAAACTGAGAACACCATGTTCTGACGTGAAGCAAGAAGTGCCTTACGACCACAGGTTGCTGCATCAGGATTAGCTTCGCCGCCACCAAGAACATTGACCGCATTCGCGATAACTACTTTTTGGTTCTTCCAAATAATCATCCATACGTTGGCTGCCATCAGGATTCCCAATGTCATACCGACTGAGATAACAACGTTCTTTGCATTCAACGGATCTGAACCTGGGTGATTCATGAATTCCTTCATGTAATCAGGAGCTACCACTGTGATGAGAAGACCGGTTGCAAGCGTGGCAATTGACGCCCAGCGGAACCACCACAAAGCGCGAGTAGCAATTTGGGTCACCGTAATGTTGCGAGCCTTGCCTTCATCGCCATAGGCAGCAAGACCTGGCACCTGAACGAAGTTGAAGTAGTAGAGCAATCCGATCCAGGTGATACCAGCAAGAATGTGCAGGTAACGAAACCAGAAGTTTCCGATTGTGTTTTGTGTGAGCCACGCGGCTGCGGTCATGTGTATGTCCCCTTAGTAAGCGCCCATCGGGCGGACCACACCCAAAGTAACAGCCCCAAGGGGTGGACAGGCGGAACTTGCGGCCGCCGAACTAACCTCATAGAACCATGGCACACGAGTTCATCTATACCTGTTACAAGTTGGCTCGGTTTTACCCACCAGACCGCACCATTCTTGAAAATATTTCCCTCTCCTTCTACCCAGGAGCAAAAATCGGTGTTATCGGCTCAAACGGCAGCGGTAAGTCCAGTTTGTTGCGAATCATGGCCGGCAGAGACGATGGATACACCGGCGAAGCGCGCCTCACGCCCGGATTCACGGTCGGCCTCCTCGAGCAAGAACCACAACTCGACATGACCAAAGACGTGCTGGGCAATGTGATGGACGGCGTGGCCCCCATCCGTGACCTTCTTACGAAATACGACGAGGTCATGGCCATGTGGGGAGACCCCGATGCCGACTACGACAAGGTCGGAGCCCTGCAGGCAGATCTTGAAGCAAAAATCGAAGCAGCTGATGCATGGAGCCTTGACCGCAACGTGGAAATTGCCATGGACGCATTGCGTTGCCCACCAAACGATGCTGATGTTTCAAAATTGTCTGGTGGTGAAAAGCGTCGTGTTGCACTTTGTCGATTGTTGCTGTCACGCCCCGACCTACTTCTACTTGACGAACCGACGAACCACCTTGACGCAGAGAGCGTTGACTGGCTCGAGCGCTTCTTGAAGGAATACCCAGGCACCGTTGTTGCTATTACGCACGACCGTTACTTCCTTGACAACGTTGCAAGTTGGATTCTTGAACTCGACCGCGGTCG
>JBAXUC010000197.1:0-2163 GCA_037129855.1 Actinomycetota bacterium
CTGAAACCGCCATGAGTGAAATAGTCACGATGCTCTCGGGCCACACACCTACGACACCGGGGTAGACGACGGCCAGTGCGGTGAAGGTGGCGAGACCCCATCTGCGCGTTCGCGCAATGATCAGAAAAACTATTACTGGTGGAATGAACCAGGGGAGCCAAAGAAAGAATGATTCAACACTGTTGAGGCCAAATTCGACAACCGATATCAACGGATTGAATAAAAATCGGAACAACCAGTTACTACTGCGGTTCTTTCGCACCCACGATTGCACGCCTGTAATGGGTTCTGCCATTCCGATATTCCACGACTCTGGGAAGCCACGAGTGCCGAAAGTTTGGGCAGTAACGAGAACGATTATGACGAGTGCAGTAATTCGCGCAAGTGGATACTTCAGCAACGACGAAGATACATCTGACTGTTGCGCGAGCGCAGTGTTCATCGTTGTTCGGCCTGCAAAATGGCAGCGACGCTATGTCTGTTGACAACTCCAATTTCGTGATTGTTGGCATCAACAACGGTGATCGGCTCATCGCGCTCGAGCAACATCGGAATAATCGTTTCGATCTTGGCAGTCGACACGACTGTTCGCCCACCATCGACAGGTTGTCCATAGACGGTGACTGTTTTTACGCTGAGCACTTTGGCGCGTGGCACATCGTTTACAAACTCGCGCACGTATGGTGTTGCAGGGTTTGCCACAATTTCTTCAGGCGTTCCTATTTGGTCAAACGATCCATCTTTCATAATCGCGATGCGGTCACCTAGACGAAGCGCCTCTGCAAAGTCGTGGGTAATAAAGACAACAGTTCGCTGCATGGTTTTTTGCAACCTGATCAATTCATCTTGCATTTCTTTACGAATGAGTGGATCAAGTGCCGAGAATGGTTCATCAAACAGCAATATCTGTGGGTCCACTGCGAGCGCACGAGCAAGGCCCACTCGTTGTTGCATGCCACCCGAGAGTTGTTGTGGGTAGTGATTTGCCCAACCATCAAGACCAACAATGTTGAGTACTTCTGTTGCGCGAGCAATTCGCGTTGCCTTGTCGATTTTCTGCACTTCGAGACCGTAAGCGATGTTGTCAATCACTTTGCGGTGGGGAAACAAACCAAAGTGCTGGAACACCATTGACATCCGGCCACGGCGTACCTCGATGAGTTGTTCCTCTGTCATCGCAAGTAAATCGTCGCCACTCAGCAAGACGTCTCCAGATGTTGGCTCGATCAGCCGTGCGAGGCATCTAATCAGCGTCGACTTTCCAGATCCCGAGAGACCCATGACCACAAACGTCTCTCCGCGGGCAACGCTAAATGACACATCTCGAACAGCCACAGTTTGTTGGGTTTGTTGCAGGATGTCGGCGCGGCTTGCACCGCCTTGCGCTAGGGCGATCGCGTTGTTTCCGTCGCCCTGGCCAAACACTTTCCAGATATGGCGCAACTCGATAGCCGGCGATGTCCCCACTGACGCTTCCCCCGTTGGTGTTTTCCCCACTGACACATCGCAAACCTTAGTGCGACCTCATGCTGGGTAAACAAAATTTCGCTAAGGTGTAATTGCGTTCCGACTGGAACGTGCACTCGATCAAGGGGAGATTTATGGGATCACGCAAGAAATTATTGGGTATTGGGCTATTCGCGGTTGGGTCACTGTTGTTCGCAGCTTGTGGTGACAGCGATTCGGCAATGGACGCGGCTGGCGAAGATACTACGGCAGTGGCCGCTGGTCCTGCCTGTGAAGGAACTGCGCCAATCAAGATCGCGCGCAACAACTGGACGGCATCTGCCATTGAAGTTGAAATCGTGAAGCAATTGATTGAGACCAATTTGTGTAACCCTGTCGAGATTGTTGACATTGACGAGAACGCAATGATCGCCGGCATGTCGTCAGGCGATATTGATGCCAACGTTGAAGTATGGCCATCTGGCTTTACTCCCGAAGAACAAGCATTTGTTGATGACGGTTCTGTTGTCAACATGGGTCTACTTGGTGCTATCGGCAAAATTGGTTGGTTCGTTACACCAGATGCACTTACATCATTTCCGCAACTTGCAACATGGGAAGGTCTGAAAGACCCAGCAGTTGCTAAGGCATTTGCAACAGCGGCAACCGGATCGCAAGGTCGCATGCTTGCCATGGACCCATCGTTCTCTGGCTACG
>JBAXUC010000198.1:0-2088 GCA_037129855.1 Actinomycetota bacterium
GGAACAAACGATTGCATTGCAACCAACTCACATTTCTGCATACGGATTGACTGTGGAAGCTGGCACTCCGTTAGCTGAAGATCCGAGCCGACACCCAGATGACGATGATCAAGCCGACAAATATGTTCTTGCCGATGATCTGTTTTCAGCGGCTGGTCTGATGAATTACGAAATCAGCAATTGGGCAATGGCTGGTCACGAGTGTCGTCATAATCAGGTTTATTGGTCGCAAGGCAACTACACAGGGTTTGGTTGTGCAGCGCATTCGCACCTAGACGGCAGGCGATGGTGGAACGTTCGCACTCCTGATCGGTATATCGATTGTGTAGCGAATAACGAAACCGTCGAAGCCTCCGATGAAGTCCTGGATGAACCAACGCGGGCTAGAGAAGCGTTGGAATTGTCCTTACGTACGCGTGATGGGGTCCCGCTGGGAACACTTGATGTTGAAGCCCTAGAGGGCCTTGTCGAAGTGGTGGGAGAGCGCATTATCCTGACGCGCCGCGGCCGTTTGTTGGGAAACGAAGTGAGTCTGCGCCTGACCCCCTGATAAAGTGGGAATACCTTTTGAGGGCGTGTAGCTCAGTTGGTAGAGCACCACCATGACATGGTGGGGGTCCCGGGTTCGAGCCCCGTCGCGCCCACTAGATGTATTTCTTCATGCCATTCGTACTGCGTATTAACGAATTGAGTCGCTTGTAATGGAAATCGTGCTCGCTCTGTGTGCAGCTGCTGTGTATGGCATCGCTGATTATTCAGGCGGCCGCGCAAGTCGCACTGTTTCACCAATTGTTGTCACTGCCATCGGCCAAGCCTGTGGACTTGTAGTTCTTCTTGTCATCGTTCTTGCATCGGGTGTACCCACACCGCCGGCGACGGATTGGTTCTGGGGCGGTATCGGTGGCATCGCTGGCGCATCTGGTCTTCTCGCGTTCTACAAAGCAATGGGTAGTGGGTTCATGACAGTGGTTGCACCAGTGTCTGCAGTAACGGCAACTGCAGTGCCTGTCATTGTTGGGTTGTCACTAGGCGAACGCCCAAGTGTTTTGTCGTTATGTGGCATTCCGGTTGCGCTGGTGGCGATCGCATTAGTGAGTGACATTCTCGGGCCCAATCATCGTCGGGCTCCGCGAAAAATTCTTTTAATGTCAATCGGTGCAGGGTCAGTCTTTGGCTCTTTGTTTGTGATTCTTGGTCATACAAGCGAAAACTCAGGGTTGTGGCCAGTTCTTGCAATGCGCGTTACGTCAGTTCCATTCATGTTCGTTGTGATGTACTTCACAAAGAACAAACCATCTGCCGCTCGACCACAATTAAAGTTCGTCGCAGGTTCAGGAATTCTTGATACGGCAGCAAACGCCATTTACCTACTGGCTGTACGTCATGGACTGATGTCGATCGTGGCAACGATTAACTCGTTTTATCCGGCAAGCACCTTGATGTTGGCCGTTGGGTTAGACAAAGAAAAGATTCACCGACCTCAAGTCGTAGGGCTTGTGTTGGCCGGTGTTGCGTTGGTCATGATACGGTTTCGTAATCACTTTTCTCCGAGTGCTGCCTTAATTATCTTTTCCGACTCACGTGCCGCGCCCTTAAAGATTCCCTTTGACATCAAGGATGCTTCGCTCTTACGACGCACTTCGTAGATGTCGGCACGCATGTGGTGAATTTCTGGGTCATCTGGCGCAGCCCAACCAGCAAAGTCAGCAAGATGACATGCAAGCCGAAGGTCTCCTGATGCTGCAAGTTCAGCAGCGCGACGCATGAGAACATCTGCACCACCAGCAAGTGATGCAAGCTCAACGGAAAGCACTTCGTCAGGCGAAGGTTTTAGACGTGAAGGCGCACCGTCCCACCAGCCTCCGAACAATCGCCAAATGTTTCTGACAACAAACTCAGGTTCGTCATATGTCGGGCGAAGGTATGGCTTGCCGAGCGTTGCTTCAGGTACGCGCACTGTGTGGATGATGGTGTTCAGTGTTTCGCCAGCATTCATCATGGTGACAACATCGCGAACAAGGTTCTCTAATGCAGTTGCAATTTCATCAAGCACTCGCGCAATGCGTTCTTTGCCGGCAATCGGTAAAC
>JBAXUC010000199.1:0-2078 GCA_037129855.1 Actinomycetota bacterium
ATCTACACGTACATAGCCATCGCGGCATGGCGTTGCCAGGTGTGGATGGCGCTCTATTGCAGCCGCGGCCGCACTGCCCATGAGCAGTTACGCCCCGCTCATGGTGACATCTGCAATCACCATTGATACGCCAGCTGCGCGCATTGGCAACCAGTCGACATCGTTTCCAATTGCCAACACATCAAGCAACATGCGCTGCAATGTTGAGGCAATGGTGAACTCCCGAATTGGCTCTGCAACTTTGCCGTTACGAATCATGACCCCAGATGCACCTGTTGAGAAGTCACCAGAAATCGGGTTCACACCAGAATGCAAACCCTGCACGCTCTGAATCAGAACACCTTCTTCAATGTCTGCAATTAGTTCTTCTTGCGTCTTCGTGCCAGGCGTCAGTTGCAATGCCAAGCATCCGACTCCGCCACCAACGGCGTTACCTGTGCTCTTCGTGCCAGCACGACGTGCTGAATACGACGAATGTACGAACATCTGCAACACGCCATCTTTAATCAGCACATTGCGGCGAGCAGCCAAACCTTCGCTATCAATCTCTGATGCGGTGTATGCGCGCGAATCTGTTGGGTCATCAACCAACGTAATCAGAGGGCTTGCCACTGCTTCGCCAAGACGATTCGCAAACAAGCTTCTACCCTTCACCACGCTCTCACCATTCAAGGTGGATCCGATAATGCCAAGAAACTGCGCCGTAACCATTGGGTCAAGCACCACTGTGGTGCGCTTGCTTGGTGGCTTTACTGCGCCGAGCAAGCCTGTTGCTTTGTTCGCAGCTTCAACACCAGCTTTTCCCAAATCAAACTCTGCAGGGTTTTTGCCTAATGCATATGCCCAACCCGTTTGTGTTTCTCCAGCATCATCAGCCATCACGCTGACACTTGCATAACAACTATTCGAACGGCCACTGCTGCGAATGCCCATGGTGGTGGCAAACGCTTCTTCAGTTGCACCATCTGAATAGTTCGAATCATCAATACGCACTCGTGGGTCTGCACCTACTGCTGCGCGCTCTAGTTCTTTGGCAATCTCAATCTTCTTTGCAGTGTCGAACGCATCAAGAGTGTCATCCCACAACTCTTGTTCCACAATGGCAACACCATCTGGTTCAGCAAGTCCTGCCCATTCATCAACACCGCCCAAAGTGGCGTTCTCGCGTGCTTCGGCAAGCACTTCGCGCCATGCAGTTTCATCAAGAGTGCCCGCATGCGACGAACCTGTACGGCCATCTTTGATAACCCGCACGCTGATGCCTTGGCTTTGTGCTGAAACGAAATGCTCGAGATCGCCGTTGTACACACGAATATCTGTTTCGCGTGAACGCGCAACGTTTGCCTCAATCTGTTCGCCAGGTTCAGCCATAGCAACTATGGCATCAGCAATCGCTTGCAAATCATCAACAGTGTGGCGGCTCATGCTGCCGTGCCACCAATGGTGAGCGACTTGACGCGCAATGTTGGCTGGCCATCGCCTACCGGCACGCCTTGACCATCTTTGCCACACATACCTGGGTTACCCATTGCAAAGTCGTTACCCAACATGTCAATGTCTGACAACACTTGTGGTCCGTTACCAATGAGGTTGCTCTCACGCAATGGCTCAGTGATTTGGCCGTTTTCAATGAGGTATGCCTCGGTCATGCCGAATACAAAGTCGCCACTTGCAGTGTTCACTTGCCCGCCACCCAACTTCGCCACATACACGCCGTATTCAGTAGCGCGAACAATGTCGTCTGGTTCTTCCTGGCCGTTCAGCACAAACGTGTTGGTCATGCGAACCATTGGTAGGTGTTCGTAACTTTGGCGACGTCCGTTACCACTTGGTGCACGACCTTCTTTGCCAGCACGAATGTGGTCCCACATGTAATCGGTAAGCACACCATCTTTAATAAGAACATTGCGCTGGCTTTCATGACCTTCGTCGTCAATACCAATTGCGCCCCACTCGCGACTCATGGTTCCGTCATCAACAAGAGTTACTAGTGGCGATGCCACCTGGTCACCCACGCGGTTTGCGTACACACTTGCGCCACGTGCAACAAGGTCTGCTTCTAAACCATGACCACATGC
>JBAXUC010000002.1:0-44126 GCA_037129855.1 Actinomycetota bacterium
TCGCCTTCAGTGGCGACTTCCATAGGAGCGACTGTGGAATCTGTTGGAGTATCTGAAGCGACTCGAGACTCACCAATACCGCCTACGACATACGCAATACCTGTGGGATTAATGACCTCGGCGCTCGGCTCAACCCACTTCTTGAAGTTTTCCCACTTCTCACCAAATGGCGCCGCATTCAAGAAGCCAGAACCAAGAGCAAGCGTTGCCAAAATAATCAACGGGACAGTGATGAGCCAACCGGACTCATGAGGTCCGTGTGATGCGTGGGCGTCGTGTGAATCATGAGTGTCATGACCTTGATCTGAGTGGTCATCATGCGCAGCATGCGAGTCGTGGGTCTCTTCTTCATGATGTTCACCAGCAGATGCACCGCGTGGCTGACCAAAGAAGGTGAGGTACGTTGCGCGCGTCATGTACGCAGCTGTGAGGAATGCACCAGTTAGCCCGACAATCATAAACACGTTGTAGCCATTGTGACCAACGTTGTCGATTATCTCATCTTTCGAAAAGAAACCAGAGAACGGGAACACTCCGCAGAGAGCAAGAGTCGAAATAATCCACGTACCAAAAGTGATTGGCATGAACTTGCGAAGCCCGCCCATGTCTTTCTTCATTTCGAACGAGTGATGAGAAGAACTATGGCTGATTGATCCGGCACCGAGGAACAAACATGCTTTGAAGAATGCATGCGTGAAAATGTGGAAGACGGCTGGCAACCATGCACCAGCACCAAGTCCCATCATCATGTAACCAAGTTGGCTGACTGTTGAGTACGCAAGAACCTTCTTGATATCTGTCTGCACAAATGCAAGCAATGCAGCAATAACGATGGTGATGCCACCGATGACAACGATGAAGTTGGCGCTACCACCAAGGATGTCCATGCCCTTGAAGAACACGGGGTACAAACGAGCAACGAGGAACACACCAGCAACAACCATTGTTGACGAATGCAACAGCGAGCTAACTGGGGTTGGACCGGCCATAGCGTCTGGCAACCATGTGTGCAATGGGAACTGACCGCTCTTGCCGATTGCTGCAATAAAGAGAGCTATTGCACCCATCGTGATTGCTGCATGGCCAGGGTCACCTGACAGCGCCCACGATGACAGACCACGAATCGAGAAACCAGAAACACCAAGAGTTTTTGTGGTCCATTCGTTAGCAGAGAAAAACAGAATGGCTGTGCCTGTGAGAAGACCAATATCACCAGTACGTGTGGTGAAGAACGCTTTCAGTGCAGCGCGGCTGTTTGCGCCTTCTTCCCACCAATGACCAATAAGAAGGAATGAGCATAAGCCCATGATTTCCCAACCCAAGATGAGTTGAATCATATTTTCTGCAACAACCATGTTGAGCATTCCGGCGGAGAACAAAGTCAGTGAAGCAAAGAAGTGTGTGTAGCGACGATCTCCGCGCAGATATTCGAGTGAATAAATCTGCACCAAAGTGGAGATGAAAGCAACGACCAAAAGAATGGCGACAGTGAGTCCGTCAACGTGTTGACCAATGCCAAACGAGATTCCACTGTTTTGCCACCATGTCCAAGTCTTAACAACGGGAGAAACAAAGGCGCCTTCAGGAGCTCCGTTGACTCGTTGAATCCATTCGTATGCGGCACCACCAGCAAAGACCAACGCGCCGAGCATGGAAGCCACGCCGAATTCGCTTCCCTTTTTTGGCATGCGCTTTCCGAAGAAAATAATGAGAAAGAACGACAAGGCAGGAATGACGGGAATTGCCCATGCATGCTCGAGGAACCACCCCGACCTCAGTACTACTTCTGTGGCTTCAGCGAACATCGGATCAGCCCTTCATCTCTGAGAGTTCATCGAGGTCAATAGAACGACGATTGCGATACATAAGAAGAACCATTGCGAGACCCACACCAACTTCGGCAGCGGCAATTGCGATGATGTACAGCGCAAAGATATGACCATCAAGCGAGCCGTTACGCATAGAGAAAGCCAACAGATTGATATTGACCGAGTTCAAAATGAGTTCGATCGACATCAACACAAGAACCGCGTTCTTGCGGGCGATGACGCCATAGACGCCAATGCAAAATAGAACGGCGGCAAGGATGAGGAATTGATTAACCAACATGATTAGTCCCTCCGCGCGAGCACAATGGCTCCGACAACTGCTGCCAGTAAAACAAACGACAATGCCCAGAATGGCAAGAGGTACGGGCCAAAGATTTGATCAGAAATTTCTTGCGTGGTTGCGACTGCGGAATCGGCCGGCATTTTCTGGCTGCCGAATCCGCTATCGAGCGCAATGGCCATTGCTACGAATAGAGCGACAGCGACGGGAATTCCGAGAAACCAATTCTTATTATTCAAATCAGATTCAGCGCCAATACGAGCACGGGTCAACATAGTTCCGAACAAGAACAGCACCATCACAGCACCGATGTACACAAGGACTTGAGTAATGGCAACAAACTCAGCTGCAAGTAACACGTACTGTGCTGCTGCACCGGCAAGAACAACGACTAGCCATAACGCAGCGTGGACAACATTGCTGGTGGTAACGACACGCAAGGCGCCGATGACCATGATTGTGGCGAGAATTGCAAAACCAATGTTTTGAGCAACGAGGACATCAGAGGCAAACACTATTTCTTGCCCTTCTTGTCTGCGCCGACTTCAAGTTCTGGTGCTTCAGGAACTGTTTCCATCCACTCTCCGAGTTTTGTTTTATCGTGTAAAAGATCGGCAATGCGAGGCTCTGAGTATTCATACTCAGGACTCCAGAACAAAGCATCGAAAGGACACACGTCAACGCAGATACCGCAGTACATGCACAGTGCATAATCAATATCAAAGCGGTCAAGCTTGTTGACTTTACGTGCAGCACCACCGGCGCGACGCGGTGGGGCCATCTCTTTGTGGCCTTCAATGTAAATACACCAGTCGGGACATGAACGAACACACAACATGCACGAGGTGCAGTTGCCTTCATGAAGCGCGATAACACCACGTGCACGGAGAGGAGGCGTTTCCTTTACATGTGGGTATTGAACTGTGTTTGAACCTTCCTTGAAGGTTTTCATCATGGTGCCGAATGTGACACCAAGACCTTTAACGAGACCAGGAACTTTTGCCATTAGAACGCCACCTTCAGAATTGCTGTAACCATGATGTTGGCAAGCGATACGGGAATAAGAACTTTCCAAGCGAACTTCTGCAATTGATCTTCACGGAAACGTGGGAATGAAAAGCGCACCCACATGATGAAAAAGACAATGACAATCATCTTTGTGAACAAGATAAGTGGTCCGACGATATTCATCCAGTTGTCAATACTGTCAATGGTGGTCCAGCCGAACCATGAGAACGGCACTGCCCAACCACCAAGGAAAAGAACCGAAGCAATCATGGAAAACACGCCAGCGGTTGCAAATTCACCAATGAAGAAAATGAGGAATCGAAAGCCCGAGTATTCGGTCATGTAACCAGAAACAAGTTCAGATTCAGCAATGGGCATGTCGAATGGGGTCTGCGTGAGTTCAGCTTGTACCGCAATCATGAACACGATGAACCCAACGAACTGTGTGATGACGTATGGATTACCAAGACCACTGAAACCAAACATTGAGTCTGCATTCTGTGCAAGCACGATTTGTTGGAGATTCATAGTGCCGGCCTGGATAACGACGCCCACAACAGCAAGAACCATCGGAAGTTCATACGCAATGAGCTGACCAGCTGCACGCAGGCCACCAAGCAACGAGTACTTGTTTGCGCTAGCCCAACCAGCAATCAGAATTCCGAGAACTGATACTGACGACACTGCCAGTGCATAAAACACTCCGGCCTCGAAGTTTGTAAACAATGCATCAGGACCAAACGGCACGACAACAACAAGAAGGAATGTGCTTGCTAAGACAATCAGAGGAGCCAACTTGAAAATGAACTTGTCAGCACGTGCTGGATAGATGTCTTCTTTTTGCAGCCACTTGCCCACTTCGGCAAAAAGTTGCATCGAACCCTGCGGACCCGCTTCCATTGGGCCAAGACGTGACTGCATAAACGACATCATCTTGAACAAGAACAGATACACCACAGTTCCGGCTGGAAGAAGAACGGCAACAAGCCCGCCTAAAACGCGAAGAAGTGACTGCGCCCAATACGGCAGATCAGCAGAAAGAAGAGTCGCGAGATTCATCAGCGATCAATGTCTCCAAGAATGAAGTACAACGAAGCAAGAATGGTGATGATGTCTGGGACATAGACACCCTTCAACAGCCACGGAGTAATCGAGATGTTGTTGAACGATGCGCTGCGAATCTTGACGCGGAATGGCCCCATGTCACCTTGGGAAACGACGTAATAGCCCATTTCGCCAAGTGGGTTCTCAGTTGAGACCCATGCTTCACCTTCAGGCACCTTGATGATCTTTGGCACCTTGGCCATGATGGGGCCCGCAGGAATTGTTTCGAGCAGTTGATCAACAATGCGTGTTGACTCACGAACTTCCTGCAGACGTACCCAGCAACGTGCGAACGAGTCACCATCTGGATGAGTAATGACTTTGAAGTCAACCTTGTCGTACGCAAGAGGCAATTTCTGGTCACGACGAAGGTCCCAGTCAACTCCACTTGCACGTAAGTTTGCACCAGACATTCCGTATTGCAATGCGACGTCCTTTGGAATCACACCAATGCCACGTGTACGTGATTGGAAAATTTCGTTTCCGAACAACAGGTCTTCAATTTGATCACAGAAGCCACGAAGTTTCTTCATGACATTGCGTGTCTCATCGATAAAGCCAGCAGGCAGATCGTCTTTCAATCCGCCGATGCGGTCGAAGTTTGGATGGAAGCGTCCACCCGTTGCACCTTCAATAAGGTTCAAAACATATTCACGGTCACGAAACGCAAAGAATACTGGCGTAACAGCGCCGAGTTGAACACCAAGATCACCGAGGAACAAAGTGACGTTTGCAATACGTGACAACTCAAACAAGATGGTGCGAATGTGCTGTGCGCGCGATGGCGCTTCAACACCCATCAACTTTTCTGCAGCCAAAATAAAAGGAACTTCGTTTGCAAAAGATCCGAGCCAGTCAATGCGGTTTACCAATGCTGTGACTTGAGGGTACGAACGAACTTCAGTCAGTTTTTCGTAACCGCGATGCATGTAGCCGCACGATGGGTCTGCCCAAAGAACTTGTTCACCATCAAGGCGAGCAATGATTCGCAGAGTTCCGTGGGTGGCGGGGTGCTGTGGCCCGATGTTGAGAGTCATGCCCTCAGTTTCAAGTTCTACGTTGACACGCGCGTCAGCAGCTTGCGCTGCGATGTATGCAAGTTGTTGACGATCTCCGAGAAGACTCATGATGCGTCACCTTCCTCTTCACTGTCATCACCAGGAAGTGGCTCGACATCGACAATTCCTGGCCAGGGTTTCACCATGCGTGCAAGCAGTGGGAAATCTTTACGAAGAGGGTGTCCTTCAAAATCTGTTGGCAAGTACATGTTGCGCAGATCAGGATGACCGTTGAAACCAATGCCGAACATCTCATGTGTCTCGCGCTCATGCCAGTTAGCACCAGCAAAAACTTGCGACCATGAATCAATAGCCATTAGCGAATCATCAACATCAACTTTGATATTGATACCGAGAGTTGTGAATGGCTGTACAAGACGAGCGATCACTTGAAAACGAGTGTCACCGCCTGCATATCCCTGCTTAATGACTGTGCTGCGCTCGACTGGTGGAGCGGTTGGATCATCTTCACCGCGCCCATAAGGAGATGGAAGCCAGTCAATAGCTGAGATGAATCCGAAATATGTGTAACCGAGGCTCTTTAAAGTCTCACCAGTTGAGCGCCAACCATCTGCAGTGACACGAATCCACATGTCATCGTTTGGTTTTACGAGAGAATCAACGACAGAACTACCGAGCGCTGCGCACACACGAGCAATCTCTGCATCACGCACATCATCGCGTGGAGTTTCAGTTGGGGTATCAGTTGTTGACGACAACGGGGATACCTCCCTTTTCTGCAGTTTCTCCATCGATATACATTGACTTTGTGCCTTCGCCGCGCCAACGTGCGCCCATGTCTTCGTTCTTTATGCGCTGTTGCAACAACACAATTCCTTCAAGCAATGCTTCAGGACGTGGAGGACAGCCAGGTACGTACACATCAACAGGAATGATTTGATCAATTCCCTTTGTTACTGAATAGCTATCCCAATATGGTCCACCACAGTTTGCACACGAACCCATGGAAATGACGTACTTCGGTTCAGGCATTTGTTCATATAAACGCTTGATGGCTGGTGCCATTTTGTCTGTAACAGTTCCTGAGATAACAACAAGGTCTGCTTGTCGTGGTGACGCAGGAAGAGGAATCACTCCGAGACGCATGACGTCGTAACGTGGCGAACCAAATGCGGCACCCATTTCAATTGCACAGCATGCAAGACCCCATTGGTATACCCAGAGGCTGTACGAGCGACCGAGATTAAATAATTGTGTCAGCGGTTTGCCCAACCGACCACGATCTACAAGACCCATAATAAAACCCTTGTTCCTAGACCCAGCGCAGGACGCCTTTGCGCCACGCATAGACGAGACCAAGCAACAAGATGGCGACAAAGATGCCCATCTCTACAAGGCCAAAACCTGCGTACCGCTCGAGTTGAGTGGCCCACGGGAAAATAAAAACTGCTTCAACATCAAAGATGACGAACAACAACGCAAAAACGTAATAGCGAATTTGGCTTTGTGACCAACCGTCACCAACGGGATCAACACCGCTTTCGTAGGTGAGCAATTTTTCCGCGTTGGGATTATTCGGACGAATAAGTGCCGAAATACCAAGCAGCAAGCCGGCAACAAGAAAGGAGGCCAGTCCAAACCACACAACAGTGAGATAGGACCGTAGGAACGGGGACATCACGACCAAAACTACTACGGGGACTCACTATCGTCCCAACTACGCAGTGGACCAGCGCCCCGTTACGCCATGTGCCTTTGTGCGATATTTTCTAAAAACCATGCGACCAATTCATCGCATCTCTCTTCGGCATCGACCACGCGAGAACTCGTTTCGTGGATCAATTGGTCGGGGGTCATTCCGATAGCCGCCAATTCATCGCTCCCCTGGCCAGTTATCCACAATCGCACAATCGATTCAGACGCCTCAGGGTGGAATTGAAGGCCAAGGGCCCTCCCGCAGATCATGGCCTGGGGTCCGACGGGTGAATCAGCAAGGGCCGTGGCTCCAGCGGGAACGCTAAATCGGTCGTAATGCCACTGCATCCAATCACCTCGAGTCAGGCATTCGGGGGCTGAACTGGTCGCCTCAGAGACCGGAAACACTTGGTACCAACCAATTTCAGGGGTTTTTGCTCGAGTGATTTCCCCTCCCAGGGTGACCGCCAATTGTTGTGCGCCAAAGCAAATACCCAGAATTGCGATACCCCGAGACACCGCATCTGCCAGCAGGGTTTGCTCGGCCCGCACGGGTTCTGCAACATGATCCCAATACGTGCTCCAATTCGACCCCATGGCAACAACGAGGTCACAACCGTCGAGTGACGGCCAATTCTGATGGTCTTCTCGAAGAAATTCAGTGAATGAGTACCCGCGTTGGCGCAATGCACGTCCAACAAAACCAGGATCAGCATCCTCACTATTTGCGATGAGTACGGCACGCATGCCCACTACGGTAGGGGCTGATGACAGCTATACCAATTGATTCTGCCGTCATTGAGGCGGCCCGGCTTGCCGGAATAGGGGTTGTCAAGCGCACCCCCATCACTGAGTCGGCCGCATTGTCAGAACGGTACGGCGGAAACGTGGTGTTCAAGGCTGAAAATTTGCAACGTACGGGGTCTTTCAAAATTCGCGGCGCCATGAGCAAGCTCGCCTCTCTCGGTGACGCATTGAAAAATGGCGTGGTCGCGGGTAGTGCCGGAAACCATGCTCAATCAATTGCATTTGCAGCACGACATCACAATGTTCCGTGTGAGATTTTTGTTCCGGCCGGCGCATCATTGTCGAAGATGGAAGCTGTCCGTTCATACGGTGCAATTCTCAGCGAAGGTGGAGACACCCTGTCTGACGCTGTCGCTGCAGCCCAACGACATGCAGATGCAACGGGGATGAATTTCTGTCATCCGTACGACGACCCCATCGTTGTTGCGGGACAAGCAACTCTCGGTCTTGAATTGCTAGAAGATATTTCAGATTTATCTCTTGTCATTATTCCACTCGGTGGAGGAGGGTTGACTGGCGGTGTTGCAATGGCACTGAAAACTTTCAACCCAAAGATTCGAGTCATTGGTGTTCAAGTACGTGCGTGTGCGCCATACGCCGGATCACCTCCCCCCGACGGCCCAATCGTCACACTTGCAGACGGAATTGCAGTGAAGATGCCAGGTGCTTTCACACGTCCACTTATTGAACGCTACGTCGATGAGATCGTTGTTGTTGAAGAAGATCTTGTTGCCGATGCGATGGTCCTCTTGATGGACCGAGGCAAGTTATATGTTGAAGGCGGTGGAGCCGTTGGAGTGTCTGCACTGATGAGCGGTCAAGTAAAGCCGGCGAAAAGCGGCACAACATGTGTTGTTCTGTCGGGCGGCAACGTTGATCTTGGTTTAGTTCCTGGACTCATTCGTCGTAACGAAACAAAAGCTGGTCGCAGACTCATTTTGTTTGTCCGTATCTCTGACAGACCAGGTGGGCTTGCTCGATTACTTACTTTGTTCGCCGAGACAGGCGCCAATCTGGTCGAAGTAGAACACGTTCGCGAAGGTGTGAGTTTGCATGTTCGCGAAACAGGCGTACAAGCTGTTCTAGAAGTACGCGGCCGTGAACATGCTGATGAAGTATTGGCTGCAGTGCGCAATGCCGGATACGAGGCAGACGAAGTAGAAGCCGGATGAGCAAACCGCTGATTGCAATTCCAGGACGCTTGAGCCCTGAAGCGACAGGACACCGCACTCCGGTCACAAGTTGTGGACAGAACTACATAGACGCCATCCATCGTGCAGGTGGTCTACCAGTCCTTGTTCCACCAACAGACGACATGTCAACTATTGCCGCAACTATTGCTCGCTGCGATGGAATGCTCCTGATTGGTGGCGGAGATGTCAGCCCATCAAAATACGGAGCGACCGAATGGGCACGGTTGTTTGGAGTCAATGAACTTGTTGATGACTTTGAAATTGCAGCCCTCCACAGAGCGATGGAATGCGACATCCCGGTTTTAGCCGTCTGTCGCGGACAACAAGTTCTGAACGTTGCTCTTGGTGGCACTCTTGTGCAACACCTCAAGACAACTCCTGACCATCGCGACACCATGCACGGTATTCAAGTCGTCACTGGTTCACGTTTGGCGCAAGCTATGGGAACAACTGATCCACTTATCCATTCACTTCATCATCAAGCGATTGAAAAAGTTGCGCCAGGTCTTGTTGTCGTCGGAACACATCAAGACGGCACCATTGAAGCGGTCGAGCACACAGGCTCAACATGGATTGTGGCAGTGCAATGGCACCCCGAAGACACAGCCCGCGAAGATCCGTCACAACAGGGTTTGTTTAATACCCTGATTTCTCACGCCAGCTGAATCAGCGTGGCGCAAAACGCGCAAGACGCGTGGCGTGAAGTAGCAACTCAGGGAAGAACCCAACAATCAGAGTTGCAACAACGGCAATTGCAATAACAATGACTACGGCTGGATCGATAGTGACCTCAGAATCTGATTCAGGTTCTTCTAACCACATGCTGACTGCAATACGAAGATACAAATACGCACCGATAACTGCTGCAACCATTGCAGCTACTGCAAGAACATATGAGTTCGCTTCGACAGCAGACTTGATGACTGCAAATTTTGCGACAAACCCAGCCGTCAGTGGGACTCCTGCTTGAGCGAACAACAATACAGTAAATGCCAGCGCCAATGCTGGGCGGCGCTTTGCCAAACCTTTGAAATCAGAGAGATTCGTATCGCCATCGGTATTGCCCGACATCGCGAGCACAATTGCAAATGAGCCCATCACCAACACGGTGTAGATAGCCAGGTAGTTCATTGAAGACGCAACGCCGTCACCGCGCATGTGCCCAGCCGCTTCTACACCGACCAAAATAAATCCGGCATGGCTAATAGATGAATAGGCCAACATACGTTTTACGTTTGTCTGGACCACTGCCAAAATCGAACCTGTAAATACGGTGAGGATTGCAAGTGCCCACACCACAGGGCGCCAATCATCAACGCGTTGTTCAAGACCTACCAACAGCACGCGCATGAGAGCAGCAAACGCTGCAACTTTTGCGGCAGATGCCATAAATGCCGTAACCGGAGTTGGTGCTCCTTCATATACGTCAGGAGTCCACACATGGAACGGCGCAGCCGACACCTTGAACCCGAGACCAACCAACAACATGCCGATTCCAACGAGCAACATCGCATCTGCGTTGATGAGGGAGATACTTCCGGACAACGCTTCGCCGATACCCGAGATCTTTGTGCTGCCCGTTGATCCGAAGATTAATGCCACTCCGTACAAGAAAAAAGCAGATGAGAAACCACCAAGAATGAAGTACTTCAGACCTGATTCCTGGCTCTGCTCGCGATCGCGATTGCTGGCCGCCAACAGATACAAAGACAGACTGAGTGTTTCGAGTCCGAGGAACAACACAATCAGATCATTGGCAGACACCATTACTAATGCGCCAATAGCAGTAGTCATTAAAAGGGCATACAACTCTGGGCCATCAGCATTCATTCGAGCTAAATAGGCCGACATCATCAGGGCCCCGAGAATTACTGCAAGACAGATTGTGATGCTTGCCAGAACAGAGAATCGGTCAATGGCAATCGCATCTGCAAAGAAGGTTTCGCCCTTGTTGTAATACAAGTTGTTCCACTTCACTGCATTTGCAACGATGGCAACAGTTGTTGAGATACCTGTTACCCATGCGTATCCGCGGCGTGGCCACGTTGGAACGAGCGAACCGACGAGTAGAAGAAAACAAGTACCGGCCAACAATGAAAGTATGGGAATCAGTTCAACCCAAGGAATTGATGGGCCGTCAAGTGTTGCTGCAATAACCATCACTCGCCCGCCTTTTCTCCGTGAGGTTCAACCACAATGTTGGGTGTTGTCGGTGCCTTGTAGTTGCTATGAGACACAACGTGTTCCACCAACTTGTCAACGCTAGGTTCAATTCGCTCAAGCATTGGCTTTGGATACACACCGGTGAATCCGATGAGTCCGATAAACACCATAATTAGCGCACCCTCGCGCAAAGTTATCTCAGCAAAATTTGAATTCGCTTCATCAGGCTCACCATGGAATACGCGTTGGTATGCCCACAACAAATACAACGCGGCAAGAATGACGCCAGTCGCAGCGACAATGGTCCACCATCGTGCCGACTGGAATGAACCAATCAGAATCAAAAATTCTCCGGCAAATCCGTTGAGTCCCGGAACTCCGATAGAACTCAACATCACAATCATGAACGCAGCCGAGAATATCGGAGCCACAGATTGGATGCCGCGCAACTCAGCGATTTGGCGAGTATGGCGACGTTCATAAATCATGCCAACCAACAAAAACAGTGCACCAGTCGAAATACCATGGTTCACCATTTGCATCACACTGCCCGTGAGAGATTGTGAAGTGATGGCGAAAATACCAAGGACAATAAATCCGAGGTGAGCAACAGACGAATACGCAACAAGGCGCTTCAAGTCAGCTTGCATCGTTGCTGCGATTGCGCCATAAATAATTCCGATTACTGCAAGTGTGAGGAGTACTGGTTTTGCCCACATCGCTGCTGCTGGAAACAAGTACAAACCGAATCGAAGGAAACCGTATGTTCCCATCTTCAACAACACACCAGCCAAAATGACTGAGCCACCAGTTGGCGCTTGTGTATGTGCATCAGGCAGCCAGGTATGTAACGGGAAGATGGGCACCTTTACAGCAAACGCAATGGCAAATGATACGAACAGCCAGCGGCCGGTATTGGTAGCAAAACTTGCATGTTCGGCAAGCGTTACTAAGTCGAAGGTGAGGTATCCAATGTCGTGTCGAGCGATCACTGCGGTTGCAATAATTCCCACCAACATGAAAGCGGAGCCAAGCATTGTGTACAAAAAGAACTTTGTGGCTGCGTAGACCCGCTTGTCGTATCCCCATCCACCAATGAGGAAATACATCGGAACAAGAACAATTTCGAAGAAAATAAAGAACAAAAAGAGATCGAGACTGAGGAAACTACCCATCACGCCTGCTTCAAGTAACAACAACCATGCCAGGTAACGCTTGTGATCGTGATGTGGATCAACACCCAGAATTACTAGCGGGAAAAGTATTCCGGTGAGAACGACGAGGAATAGTGAAACACCGTCAACTCCAAGATGCCAAGAAATTCCCCAAGACGTCACCCATTCATGTTGAGACACGAACTGGAAACCGGAATCATGAGAATGGAATGAGGCCAACAACCAGATCGACATACCGCCAACACCGACGCTGAAAAGCATCGCGATGAGTTTTACAATCTCAAGATGCTTGTTGCTGACAATGGTGATGAGAACTGCGCCGAGAATGGGCAGCAAGATAAGCGCCGATAAAATTGGGAAAGAAGCATGCATTAGAGAATTCCTCTCAGAAGGAACCAAGCGAGTAGTACTACTGCACCGAGACCAATAACAAAGGCGTACGAACGAACAAGTCCGTTCTGCATTTTGCGCAAGAGGCCACTAGCAGCACGAACTTCGGTACCAATGCCGTTTACTGCACCGTCAACGACTTTTGCATCGAATGAAGCAACGCCACCAAAAGCTGCGCGGCCGGGACCACCAACAAAGGCTGATACAGCAGAGTCGTAGCGCCAGGCATCGGCGAGAATTTTTGGTTCGATGATTTTGAACTTGCCTTTTGAGTAGACCGCAATAGAAGCGACAACACCAGACACGGCAATGAGAACTGCGACAACCAACAGCAACCACTTGTTAGCTTCAGCCCATGAACCAGCAATTGAGGCTTCAGAATGACCAACGACTGGTTCGAGCCAATGTTCGAGGAACTTGGTGCTGTGTGAGAACGGCAACTGAAGTGCGCCGCCGAGAATTGATAATCCGGCGAGAACAACAAGCGGAGTCACCATGGTCCATGGACTTTCCTGTGGTGTGTGGTCGCCATGCGCACCATTTTCTTCTGCATGATCATGCCAACGTGCTTCACCGAAGAACACCATGATGACCTGACGTGTCATGTAGTAGGCGGTGAGAAGTGCAGTCACCACTCCGATAAGCCAGAGAAGTCGATTGTTTGCGAATGCCGCAAGGAGAATTTCGTCCTTCGACCAGAAACCTGCAAATGGTGGGATACCAGCGATAGCCAACCAACCAATGATGAAGGTGAACCCGGTGATGGGCATGAGCTTTCGAAGAGCTCCCATCTTGCGCATGTCTTGTTCATGATGCATGCCATGGATAACAGAGCCTGAACCGAGGAACAAAAGGGCCTTGAAAAATGCGTGTGTCACCATATGGAAAATCGCTGCTACGTAGGCACCGGAACCGATGGCGAGAAACATGAAGCCAAGTTGAGAAACGGTGGAATATGCCAAGACCTTTTTTATGTCGGTTTGAGCAACTGCAATAGTGGCAGCAAAGAGCGCGGTGAGAGCGCCGACTGTGGCGATCACATCACCGAGCCATGGATACGACGCATGAAGGACTGGCGACATACGCGTAAGAAGGAATACTCCAGATGTCACCATGGTGGCCGCATGAATGAGAGCTGAAACCGGAGTTGGGCCTTCCATCGCGTCAGGCAACCATATATACAGCGGCAACTGTGCGCTCTTTCCGCATGCACCAACAAACAACATCATGGCTATTCCCGTTGCAGTAACTGCGGCAATTTTCCCACCGGCCGCAGCAGCATTGATACCTGCATACGACAATGTTCCGACCGATGAAAAGGCAAGGAACATCGCGACCATCATTCCCCAGTCGCCGACTCTGTTGGTCACAAATGCTTTCTTTCCAGCAGTTGCTGCAGAGTCGCGCGTGTGCCAGAAGGAGATGAGGAAGTACGAGCATGCACCCACGCCTTCCCAACCAAGGAAGGTAACAAGAAGGTTTTCACCGAGCACAAGCATCAACATGGAAAAAATAAAGAGGTTGAGATACAGGAAGAACTTTGAAAACTTTGGATCGCCGTGCATGTAGCCAATTGCGTACAAGTGAATGAGAGTTCCGATTCCTGTAACAAAGAGTGCCATCGTGATACTCAATGGGTCTGCCAGGAGAGCCATATCAACGTGCAATGAACCGACAGGCAACCACGAGAACAATGTGACGACATGATGACGTTCTTCTGCAGTGCGTGATAAAAGGTCGAGGTAAACGCCAACCACTACAACAAACGAAGATGCGGTCATCGCTGTAGCAAGTATTCCGGCACGTGGTTCACCAAGAACCCGGCCAAACAAGAAAATTAATAAGAAGCCAGCTAACGGCAGTGCTGGAATAAGCCAGACAAGATTCAACATGGCAACTACCCCTTCAGTCCGGACATATCATCGACTGTCAAAGTGGTGCGTCGGCGCATGATGGAAACAATGATGCCGAGCCCAACTACTACTTCAGCAGCAGCAACAACAAGAACGAAGAATACGGCGACTTGGCCATTGATGTTCGCTATTTGGCTCGACAAAGCAACGAATGAAAGGTTCACTGCATTCAACATCAATTCAATACACATGAACATAATGAGAGGGTTGCGACGCACCAGGACTCCGATGGTGCCAATACCAAACAGCACTGCGGACAGAACTAGATACCACGTAGAGGTTGGCTGTGCGACAGAAAGGATGATGCTCATTTCCCAGTCCCTACAGACTTGGTTTTACGTGCCATTACGACTGTGCCAATAACCGCAACCAGCAACAGCACTGACGTAATTTCAAACGCAAAAACATTGTCACTGAAAATCACTCGCGCCAGTTGGCGGATGTTTGCATCAGGAGATTCAAGGGTGGTCTCATTGACGCCTTCGCCAGAGGCTCCGAGCCCTGCCCGAGACGAAACAATTGCAGCGATCACAATGGCACTGATACCGACTCCGATAATTGCAGCGAGTGGGCGTTGGTTGGTGATTGGTTCGACGCTGAGATCTTCTGCTCTATCAACGCCGAGCAACATAATGACGAACAAGAACAAAACCACAATCGCTCCGGCATAGACAATCACTTGTACTGCTGCCAAAAAGTGCGCATCGTGCGCAACAAACATCACAGCAATACCGAACAGAGTAAGAACAAGACTCATTGCGGCGTGCACGGGGTTAGAGCGAGTAACAACTCCCAAGGCCCCAGCTAGAACCATTGCTGCAGCGATAACAAAAACAAAGAGTTCCATTAGTTTTCCAACTCAGATTCATCACTGATGTCTTGCGTTGGTTCTGCAGGACGAACGCCATACCCGAGTTCCCCACCCCATGAAACGACTCCAACAAAATCTTCGCTTCCGGCTGACGCAGTCGCGCGCATCCAACCAGATGTGTTCTGGTCTTCGCCTGGGCGCCAGTCTTCCCACGGCAGATGCTGCGGTAGGCCATGGTTATCGACAAGTAATTCAGACTTTGTATAAATGGCATCTTGACGATTGGTAAATGAGAACTCAAATAACTTGGTCTCAGTAATTGCTTCTGTTGGGCATGCCTCGACGCACAAATCGCAATGGATGCAACGCAGATAATTGATTTCGTATATGAAACCGAATCGCTCACCAGGAGACGTTGGATTGTCGGGGTTATTGTCGGCTCCACGCACATAAATGCACTTTGCAGGACACACACCAGCGCATAATTCACAACCGATGCACTTTTCCATTCCGTCTTCGTAACGATTGAGAACGTGACGTCCATGCATGCGCTCTGGCTTGTCGATCTTTTCGTCTTTAGTGTCGTTGTGTTTACGACGAAATACGCGGCCGCCTGAATATTCAGTTGTGACCTTGTTACGCGCACCATGCTGACGCATGGTGACGAGAAATCCTCCGAAGTAGCCCATTAGAAGCTCGCTCCATCCTTCTCACGATTGACACGACTGACATGTTGCGCAGCCAGTAGTAATCCGTATCCACCAATTAAAACAAGCGCAGTCACAAGGGTGACAACAATTTGATCCCATCCGGCATCTCGGCCCACACGCTGTGCGGCAAGAAGCATGAACCAACCGAGAGAACCAGGAATCAGAATCTTCCAGCCCAAGTCCATGAGTTGGTCATAACGGAAACGCGGAAGGGTGGCGCGGAACCATACGTATATATAGAGGAAGACAAGCACTTTGAGAAGAAGCCAAATCGTGCCCTCAATCGCGTTCGGGATCAACGGAATATCAAGAGTGGTGTTTCCAATAGAGAGGGGTTGAGGACCACCAAAGAATAGAGTCACGATTAGCGCAGACATTGTGACCGTGTTCATGAATTCAGCTAAAAAGAACAAAGCAAATCGAATTGACGAATACTCAGTGTTGAATCCACCAACAAGTTCTTGTTCGGCTTCCACCAAGTCAAACGGAGGTCGATTCAATTCTGCAGTAGCAGCGATGAGGAATATGACAAACGGTACGAAACCGGTAGCAACAATATTCCAATTACCGATCGACGATTGCATGTTGACGATGCCCGCAGTTGACAAAGTGCCAGATACGAGGAACACTGCACCGAGCGACAAACCGAGAGCTGCTTCATAGGAGACCATCTGGGCCGATGCGCGAACAGCACCAAGCAATGGATATTTTGACCCGCTCGACCAACCGGCCAACATGATTCCGTATACAGCAATCGATGAAATTGCCAATGCGAACAGCACTCCGACAGGAGGGTCAGCTAATTGCAGTCGAGTCTGATGTCCGAACAAGGTGACGAGGCCTCCCTTGCCATCGCGAAAATCTCCACCAAGCGGAATGATCGCAAATGCAAGAAACGCTGGGACCAATGCAAGGTACGGCGCCAGGCGGAACATGAACCGGTCAGAACGTTCTGGAATGAGATCTTCTTTGAAGAACAACTTGATTCCATCGGCCAGAGTCTGCAAGATCCCCCACGGACCGGCTTTGTTTGGTCCAACTCGGTTCTGCATGCCAGCGATGACTTTGCGTTCGAACCACACCATCAACATTGTTGCAACTAAGCCGACAACGAAAACCAACAGTACTTTCACAAGGACTATGAGTAATGGTGTCCAGAGGACATTGCCTTCCAACATTGGATCAATGGCGAAAATTACACCACTCACATTGACTCAATTCTGACGTCAATGATTGATTCATTTCGTCGAACGAGTTCCCGCACGTCAGCACCTATTTGATTGAACGGCACCCACGCTGTTCCGCGAGGTATCGAGGACGACGCACGAACTGGCAGAACAAGAGAACTGTGCGAATTCGACACTCGCACATTTGTTCCTTCGGCAGCACCAACGCGATCAAGATCAAGTGGGTGAATAAAGATATTTGCTTCGGTCGCCAGGTTGGCAAGCGAAGGACTCGTTACTGTGCCGATTGCACGGTCGAACAACTTACGACTGAGATCAAGGCGAAATTCATATGAGTTGCGAGGTGCGGCAACACTTGTCACTGCTGGTGCAGAACTTTGTGGAGTCACTGACACGACTACTCCGTCGCGCTTGATCGCTACCGCAGTAGTGGTACTTCCGAAACCGAGAACTGCAGCAGACATCGCGTCTTGAATGTCTGACAATGTAGTGAAGTTCGATTCGTGACCAAGAAGTGTCAGCAGCTCAACTGCAATCATCCAGTCTGCACGTGATGTTCCGTGAGGAGTAATTTTCTGCACAACAGAAGTAACGCGGCCTTCAAGATTCATCGTGGTGCCATCTTTTTCACCATAGGCAGCTGCAGGTAATACAACATCTGCATGCGACGCACTGGCTGTGAGGAACGTATCAATGGCAACGACAAACTTTGCACCCGCGATTCCTCGACGAGCGAGATCAATGTCTGCAACATCGGAGAGTGGGTCAGCGCCAAGAAGGATGAGGCAATCAACATTGCCCTTTGCTGAAGCTTCAAGAATTGTTGCAGCATCATTGCCGTTGCGAGAAGCGAGCCCAAGAGATAATGCACCACGGACGTTTCCCCGACGCAAGACCGGTAACACACTTGCCGATGGTGCAACTGTAAGAACCGCAGAGAGAGCATCCATTGTGTGCGATGCAGATTCTGCAAGGTTTGGACGACCAGCAACGACAACAACTGGGCCAGATGCAAGTTGTTCAGAAATATCTGCTTGCGCAAGAAGTCCAGGGATAGCGCTAGCGGCGGTTCCGGATTCTGCACGAATTGATTTCCATGCGTACTTCGTAAGACCAGTTTCATGAGATGAAATCTCAATGAGACGAATTCGCTTCTTCTGTACTGCATCACGAAGACGCAGATACAACACTGGAAGTTCTTCCTTAATGTCTGGAGCCAAAAGAATCACTGTGCCGCCGGCACATGCAGAATCAATTGTTGCTTGCTGATACGAGAACACAGACACTGGAAGTCCATCATCTAGTTGAGCATCACGCATTGTGATTCCGGCCGCATCAGCAAGAGCACCCCACATGAATGCGTCTTCGTTTGTTCCACGAGCACCACCAAGAATTGCTACTGAGCCTTCGCGCGCATGACGAATCACGCGAGCGACTGACTCGAGAGCGTCAGACCACGAGGAAGTAACAAAGGAATCACCCGACTTGATTTGCGGGGTTGAAAGGCGATCTTCTGAATTCGTCGACTGGAAGTTGAAACGACCCTTGTCACACAACCAACCCCAGTTCACAGGATCGCTGTCGACACCTTGGTAGCGCAATAACTCGTCGCGGCTCGATTGCACAACAGTGCGGCAACCAACTGAACAGGTTGTGCATGTGCTTTCACGCTGTTCAAGGTCCCATGGACGAGCCTTAAATCGATACGGCGATGCAGTGAGAGCACCCACTGGGCAAATTTGCACAGTATTGCCAGAAAAATAAGAAGCAAACGGTTCATCAGGGAACGTCATTATCTGAGTGTTGTTTCCGCGCTGAGTAAAACTGATAAGAGGATCGCCCGCTACTTCATCAGCAAAACGGGTGCAGCGATCGCACAAGATGCAACGTTCACGGTCAAGAAATACCAAGTCGCTAATTGGAATTGGCTTTTCATAGTGTCGCTTCTCTTCTACAAAGCGACTCTCACCCGCACCATGACTGAAAGCTTGGTCTTGCAACGGGCACTCCCCGCCCTTGTCACAAACTGGGCAGTCAAGTGGATGATTCGCAAGAAGTAACTCAATCATGCCTTCTTGTGCACGCTTTACTTGTGGTGTATCTGTGCGCACAATTTGACCATCAGCAACAGGCGTCATACAACTAACGACCATCATCGGGCCGCGAGGCCCTTCTACTTCCACCATGCATTGGCGGCACATGCCAACTGAGCTCATACGTGGGTGGTAACAAAACCGAGGAATGAATTCATCGACACTGTCTGCTGCCGCAATGATGAAATCACCTTTACGTGCTGCAACGGTGCGACCGTTAATAGTGATTGACACCGCATTTGGGTCTTGAGGCGGCATGTCGTTTGCATCAGTGGTGTCAATAGTAGTCATTCTGAAACCGCCGTTACTTTGATCATGGTGCGCTTCACGATGCGCGCATCGAATTCGCTACGGAACAACGTGAGAGCTGAATGAACTGGCGCATACGCAGATGGACCAACGAAGCAGATGGTGTTCATGCGATACGGAAACGGCACTGCTGCAATTCCGAGTTTTTCGTTTGATGCATGGGGGAATGCGCCCGGGCAAATTGATTCGCCCACTTCGAAGATTTGGTCAAGGTCAGCATCTGTGCCTTTGCCATCAACAACGCGGGACAGAATACGTTCGAGCCATGTTCCGCCTTCACGGCATGGTGTGCACTTGCCGCACGATTCATGAGCATAGAAACGAGTAAGGGTTAATGCGGCACGCGGAATGTCTGTGGTTGAGTCCATCACCATGACGGCGCCAGAGCCAAGCATTGAACCTGCAGGCCCTACTTGACTTGCTTCGAAAGGTAGATCAAGTTGATCAGGAGTGAACCACGGAGCAGAACCACCACCAGGAACAAAAGCTTTGAGATCATTTCCGTTACGAATGCCTTGGCAGAACTCGTCGCCGTACAACAGGTCACGGAATGTTGTGATGCCATTGATGATTTCAAATACACCAGGACGATTGACATGGCCAGAAACTGCGACCATCCGTGTACCAGGAGATGTTGCAGTTCCAATTGCTGTGTATGCAGCAGCACCGTTGTTCAACAACCAGGGAAGGTTGGCAAGAGTCTCTACGTTGTTGACAATTGTTGGTTGTCCGTACAGGCCGTTAGCTGCAGGGAAATACGGAGGCTTCAAGCGAGGCATGCCCCGATTGCCTTCAAGGCTTTCAATCAATGCAGTTTCTTCGCCCACCACGTACGCGCCTGCGCCCCAGTGAAGAACGATGTCAAGAGAGAACTTTGAACCAAGGATGTTCTTACCGATGTATCCGGCTGCATACGCCTCGTTGAGGGCAGTGGCAACTCGTTCTTGAGCGAGCGCCATTTCTCCACGTATATAAAGGAAGCATTGCGACAAACCCGCTGCATAAGAAGCAATCAGACAACCTTCAATCAGTTGATGAGGATCGCATTCCATTAGCAAACGGTCTTTGTACGTGCCTGGTTCACTTTCGTCACCGTTGACAACGAGGTACCGGGGCCATACACCTTGAGGCATGAGCCCCCATTTATTGCCTGCAGGGAAACCAGCACCACCACGGCCAAGAACTGTGGCGTTCCTTACTTCATCATGAATTTCATTTGCAGGACGAGCGAGTGCCGAACGCAAACCTTTATAGCCATCAGTGGCAAGGTAACGCTCGAGCGTGTACGAGTCTTCATATTGAAAACGTGATGTCACAACTTGAGGACGATCACCGGCATAAAAGCCAGGTGCATGTTTCCAGGTTCCACCGGTCATAGCGCAGCCTTTCCATCTAGCCACATAGGATTTTCTGTGACTAACTCTGGGGCAACGGCACCGACTGCGCGATCAGCGGGAATGTGTTGGCGAATTACAGCAACTGTTCCGTGAGCGGGGATTTCTGATGACAAAGTTCCGGCCGACAAATCATCAATGAGGGTGTCGAGTTGATCTGGGGTGACGCGATAGCGATAGCGATAGTTCACTTGCAAGCATGGAGCTTCGGTACATGCGGCTTGGCACTCGGCACGTTCAAGAGTGAATTTTCCATCTGCCGTTGTGGAACCCATCTTGATACCGAGACGCTCTTCTGCATGGTGCATGAGTTCTTCTGCACCCATCAATGCACACGACATAGTGCCGCAGATATTGATGAGGTACTTACCCACTGGTTCGAATTTGAACATCTCGTAGAACGAAGCTGTTCCGAACACTTCTGCTGATGACGCTCCGACTAATTCGGCTACATGTGCCATCGCATCGTTTGTGACGTAACCATCTTGTTCCTGAGCCAAGTGCAACAGCGGAATAGTCGCAGACCTGGCCTTTGGATAACGACCAATTATTTCACGTGCAAGGCGAATGTTTTCTTCTGTTAGTCGAGCCATTAGCGATCAACCTCCCCGAGTACCGGATCAACGGATGAAATAACTGCAACAGCATCAGCAACGAGCCCGCCACGCATCATGTGCGGCATGGTTTGAATGTTCACGAATGATGGAGCACGTACATGCATGCGGTACGGGTTCGCTGATCCATCGCTAACGATGTAACAACCAATTTCGCCACGCGGACTTTCGATAGCTACATACACTTCGCCCTCTGGCACTTTGAAGCCTTCGGTAAATATCTTGAAATGGTGAATCAGTGCTTCCATTGATTCGTCGATGCGAGCACGAGGTGGCGGTGTAACTTTCTTATTCTGGATACGGAAATCACCAGAAGGCATGCGCTCAAGAACTTGATACACAATGCGCATTGATTCGCGGATTTCGTTAAAACGAATTGAGTAACGGTCGTATGCATCACCGTATTGACCAACGATGACATCGAACTCCAATTCGTCATAGTGCAAATACGGCATGTCGCGACGCAGGTCCCATGCAACTCCAGTAGAACGAAGAATTGGGCCAGTTGCACCAAGAGCAATTGCTTCTTGTGCAGTGATGACTCCGACGCCTTGAAGACGTTCGCGCCAAATGGGTTGACCCGTCATCAAGATGTCGTATTCTTCAAGTCGCGATGGCAGGCCTTCAAGAATTGCAAGCACGTCATCGCGCCAACCTGCTGGCAAGTCTGCTGCAAGGCCACCAGGACGAATAAAGTTGTGATTCATTCGAAGGCCAGTGACCTTTTGGAAGAAACGAAGAACATCTTCACGTTCGCGCCATCCGTACAACATCATGGACACTGCGCCGAGGTCCATTCCGTTAGTTGCGAGGAACAACAAGTGGCTGCTCATGCGGTTCAATTCTGAAAGCAACATGCGCATCCATACAGCACGTTCCGGAATATCGCCATCAATGCCAAGCAACTTCTCAACTGCCATCGAGAAAACAAGTTCGTTGTTCAATGGCGACAAATAATCCATGCGAGTGACATTGGTGCCACCCTGCATGTATGTCAGGGCTTCACCAGTCTTTTCCATACCGGTGTGCAGATACCCGATAATTGGCTTACACCTCAACACAGTTTCACCTTGAAGTTCAAGCATGAGACGCAGAACACCATGTGTACTTGGGTGCTGTGGACCCATGTTGATGATCATGGTTTGATCTTCAGGAGCTTCGGTCTCTACTTCTGCAAGAAGAGCAGCTTCTGTTTCGCTCATGCGTAATACAGATCCCACTTCGCGCAGCAATTCTTTTGCTGTGAGTTCACTACGTGACAGAAGCTCTTGTCCGCCTTCTGCGGTACCTGCAGAAATAATGGTCATGAGTGGGCACCTTTGAACTGCACAGGAATAGAACCTTGGCTGTAGTCCTTGCGTAATGGGTGTCCGTCCCAATCTTCTGGCATCAAGATTCGAGTCATATCTGGGTGACCTGTAAACACAATTCCGAACATGTCGAAAGTTTCACGTTCATGAGCTTCGGTGCCTGGATGAACGTCAAATAGTGTTGGAAGCGTTGCATCATCTGCAGGAACCTGCACTCGTAGACGAACTCTCTTGCGTTGTGACAACGACAACAAGTTCACAACAACTTCAAATCGCTCTGGTTGAATGCCGAAACCAATTGTGCGAGGTGGCATTTCTAAATAATCGACACCGGTGAGATCAACGCACATCTCGTATCCCTCATCAGCCAATGCCTTGATTACTGAGACGTACTGATCGCGCGTTGCATGAAGGACACGCTGTCCGAGAGAATCTTGAACTGGGCAACCATGTTGAGTCTCTACAGCATTCTCCACTGTGTCTGCTGAGTCACTCATGATTACTTCGTACCAATAGTGACTGAAGTATGTGCTGAGAGTTCGGAAGTAAGTTCAACACCAGCACCACCGTTATTAGCAGCGCGACGATGCATTATTTCTCCGTCTTCAATCAACTGATGCAAAGTTTCAATTGCATGAATGAGAGTTTCAGGAGTTGGTGGGCAACCTGGTGCATACACATCAACCGGAACAATCTGGTCGACGCCTTGCACGATTGCATAGTTGTTAAACATTCCACCACTCGATGCACACACTCCCATTGAGATCACCCATTTGGGTTCCATCATTTGGTCGTACACCTGACGAAGAACTGGTGCCATCTTCTGACTGACACGACCAGCGACGATCATGATGTCTGCTTGTCGTGGAGACGCGCGAAAGACTTCCATACCGAATCGGGAAATGTCATAGTGTGATGCACCGGTACCCATCATTTCGATTGCACAACATGCAAGTCCGAACGATGCTCCCCAGCTTGAACGTGAACGTGCCCACTTCACTAAGTCTTCAATACGTGCTGTAACGAAGTTGTGGTCCATACCGCCAAGACCATCGTCGACGATGTTTTGAATAGCACCCATTAGGCAGCTCGACCTTCAGAACCAACAACTCGTACAGAGCTAATAGATGTAAAACCAAGGGACTCTTGTGTCTCAAGTTTGTTTGACCGTTGTAGTGGGCCCCAGTCAAGAGCCCCCCGCGCAATCATGTACACAAATGCCACGAAGAAAACCGCGCTGAACGACACCATTTCAAAGAATCCGTACGTGCCAAGAAACTGCCGATCAACGGCATACGGGTATGCAAAAATGATTTCAATGTCGAACATGATGAACAGCATTGCGACAACATAGAAGCTGACAGGAAAACGTTCTGGCGGTTCACGGCTTGGCACGATTCCACATTCGTATGGTGCTTCTTTTGCAGAGTTAGGACGATTAGGCGCAAGTAACTTCGAAGCGAAAAGACTGATGACAGCAAACAGAATTGCCAGCACCATCAATGCAACTATGGGAAGGTACTGGCCCATGTTCTAGGCCACCGAGGATGTGAGTGCAAGATTCTTGCGCAGCAACGCTTCGCGACGATGCAAGACCCACGCCAACAAAAAGAAAATCAATCCTGAACCAAACCCAATGAGGAATGCCGGGCGCCGCTTGGCTCCTAAATCACGAATCATCACTACATAACGATGTGGTTGGGCTACATCAATCTGGGCACGCGCAGGCGCACGACCAGGTTCAGCGCGTTGGGTTACTAACGGCGCAATTTCAACGATTGCATATCGGGGCTTGTGTTTGAAAGCCAGGAAGTCAATTGAGTCTCCAAGTTTTGGATACCGCTCTCCACCTTTGTCATATACAGCAACCGCAACATACTCACCAGCCGCAAATTCTTTTGCTTCAATCTGAATAATTTCATCAGCAGAGGCAACTGCCTGGCCGCGTTGCGGATCTGATTCACCAAGTGTGTTCCATCCTTCGCTCACTAATAGGTCTGACACCTTCTTTGCCGAAGCAATAGAATCAAGACCCTTTAGATCGCTAGAACCCTCCACAACTTCTGTCCGGTTCAGCAGAGCACCGTCGCGAACGATTGTGATGGGTTCACTCGGATGCCACGTAGGCATTGGACCTTTTAATCCGATGCCATATACAGCCCAGATAATTGCCATTGACATCATCCATCCAGCGAGACCAGTGATGGCAATCAAGAAACCAAGACGTGCCCCAAGGTTCGTACCCAAGATGAGATAGGTAGAGCCCATCAACACCCCAACACTGATAATAACGATGATCCATCCACGGATCTCTGGTTCCCAACTGACTGCTAGTAGCGCCGACAACATCACAAGCTCCGCACGTATTCCACGATCAACTTCAGTTGCTCATCTGTGTACATCTGACCAAAGGCTGGCATTCGACCACTTCCCTGTCCTTGTTCTCCGTAACGCTTACCCAATTCCGAGCCGCCACTAATGAATGCGATCATGTCTGACTGGTTCGGGAACTGCCTAATACTTGAACCGCCGGTGAGGTTTGGCCCGAGAGCGCCACCACCGGTTGTTTGTGGATCGTCGTACGACCAACCTTTTGTATGACAACGAGCACATGAGTATGCGCCTGAATTGACATTGAGATTGAAAAGCGCTTCACCAACAGTTGCGTACGTACCACTATTAACTTGACGTTGTGCTTCAGTAATAATCGCTTTGTTTTCAGCGGCTGGTAATTGGCCATCATCACACGTGGGGTTATACGGACCGCGCGGCTTCACGCAATTGTCTTGAGGAATCTGAATCGACTTCAAGTACTCAATCAGCGTCGTAATCGACTGATCGTTCATTGGTCCACCACCGATGGTTCCCCACGCTGACATCGGAGAAAATGGACGGCCATAGTTCAAAACAAAACGAATTTCGTCATCTGTATATCGATACAGCACAGTGTTGAGTGCTGGTGCTTTCCAAGAAACAGCTTTAACCTCGCCCGTTTTCGGGTCGGTTACTGCATACGCGGCAACACCACCAGTTGCCTTCATGCCACCATGGCAACCTGCGCAGTTGTATCCGCCATCAGCAGTTGGCGCAAACAGTGTCGCACCCCATTCGGTGAAACGCTTTTCAAAACCAAATTGCGCACCAGCTTCGCGGCCAGGCTCTAGAACCCAGTAAAGAGGCAATGCGATGGTGATGATGACAAGAAACAGAAGCCCAAGGACTTGTACCCGTTCGAGGCGAGGCCCTTCAAGAACTTCATCGTCGTAGTACTCCTTACGGTTGGCGGCAAGTTTTTGCTCAGAACCAATTTCCGCGCGTGATGACCTGATGTTGGAGAATGCGTAGAACGCCCATCCCGCGAGCGAGATAAGAAGAATTACCCATCCGATTGAAGTACTGGTTGTTGCAAACATGACTAGTGCTTCCCTCCTGCTGCGCCGATGCAGTGTGGTCCTTCGGCTTCTTGACCAGTGGTGTTAGTTCCAATTGCTGGTCCAGCAAAAACTGCACCAGTATCGATAGTGAGTACACCATTCACGATTGCAACACCGAAACGATCCATTCCGCGTGGTGCTGGTCCACCCTTTTTCTCACCAACACGGTTGTACTGAGAACCATGGCATGGACATTCGAACCATTGCGAACTGAGACAGTTAGGAACACGGCAACCAAGATGGGGGCACTTTTGATACAACGCCACAATGCCTGATTGCATTCCGGAGAACACGGGGGCCTGCTTGCCGTAGATGGCTTTACCTTTACCGACAGCATCTTTCGGATACTCGGTCACCCACGCGCGAGCTTCTGACAAATACAAGAAACCTTTATTTTGACGAATCAACTGAACAACGTCGTCAACTTTTCCGGCGTTGATCTTGGAACCGAAGCCGCCTTCTGCACCTTTCCAGAGGAAACCGACTAGTGAAGCACCGAAAGTACCAACACTGATTGTCAGCAAGGTAACTGTTGCGCGATTGAAGAACATACGACGCGAGACACCCAATGCTTCCTCATCTGGGGCAACCCATGGGGCCAATTCGACTGGGGCACTTTTGACAAGAGCGGTAGAGCGAGCAGTTGCCTGCGCTTCCACTTCACGACCGCTAGGAGCGGCATCTGTAATGATTGCCTTTGAATTACGAGAACGAGTTTCACGTGACAATGCGCCTGCGCCACGAACTTCAGTAGAACGTGATGTGGTAAGAACAACAATCAGGCCAAAGATGATCGCTGCAATAACAACGATTGCTATGACAATTCCGGTGCTCATGACTGTACGTTCCTAGCTTCTGTGTTGTTAGTTCGAATGTTGGTGGGGGTATTCATTGTCTTCATCACAATTCAAAGAAGATTCCGTCACGCCATGGGAAGGTGAAGTTGAATCCGGGGCCACGGAAGAACGAACCAATGATGACGAGCACTGCCCAGAACATCAGGAACAAGGTGAACATTGATGTCATCCACTTACGATCTTCAGGTTTGTTCGAAGCATTTTTATCAACAAACGGAGCCAAAATAAGCACAACAAGTCCCATACCGGGAAGTGTTACACCAGCAATCATGGGGTGGAACATTGTGAGAAGTTCCTGCAAACCGAGGAAGTACCAAGGAGCCTTTGATGGGTTCGGAGTTTTGTTGAAGTCAGCTGCGTGAAGAAGAGGTGCGTTGACAACCCACGAGAAGATAAACAAGAACGCTGTACACGCAAGACCTGCAACAAATTCAACAGCCAACAAATGTGGCCACGTATGAACTTTGTCAACTGGTGCTGCTTTCGTTTCTTGAATCGAACCAGACTTAACAACAGTCAATAAACGTTGTGTATGTCCACCAGGACCAGCACCAATTGGCAATCCGGCTGAAGGGGTCGCTGTAACAACTGCTGACGCTTTTTCTGCAACAGCTACCGCACCGCCATCTCCGCGAGCTGCTTTACTGCGCTCGAGTAAGTGGTCAGGAATACGTGAGTCACCAGCGGCTGCGGCTGGTGTTGCGGCATCGTCAGCCGCCTTATCGCGAGCCGCTTGAGCTCGCTTTAAGAGATGTTCGGGGATTTCAGTCATTAGATGTCCTCTCGATCACAAAGGTCCGGAAATTCCGCCGTCTTTACGAACACGCCAGAAGTGGATGGCCATAAAGATAACGATGACAAATGGAAGCAGAAGTACGTGCAATACGTACCAACGAAGCAATGTTTCAGAACCAATTTCAACTCCACCGAGCAACACGAATCGCACTTGCGATCCGAACACCGGCGTGTAACCCATCATGTTGGTACCAACGGTTACAGCCCATAGGGCCAACTGGTCCCACGGCAACAAGTAACCAGTAAATGACAGAAGCAATGTGAGTGTCAACAACACAACACCAATGACCCAGTTGAATTCACGCGGTGCTTTGTATGCACCGTGATAGAACACGCGAGACATGTGAAGGAATGTTGACAGCACCATGAGGTGTGCTCCCCATCGGTGCATGTTTCGAACAAGTAATCCGAACGTGACTGATGTCTGCAAAGTTTGAATATCTTGCCACGCTGCTGCACCTGTAGGTCGGTAGAAGAACATCAAGAAAATGCCGGTAACAGTGAGCAAAATGAACAAAAAGAAGCTGAGACCACCAAGGCAGAGTGTGTAACTGACCTTGACAGCGTGACGCTTTACCTTCACTGGGTGCAAGTGATACAGCACCGAGTTCATGATGACGTACGAGCGGTTACGCGGGCTGTCTGTGTAGCCCTTACGGAAAATTGAACCAGGACGGAAAATTGCATTCCATGCCTGACTTCCCTGCATTTGATTGCCTAATTTGCCTGCCCGTTCTTTGAGAGTGGGCCGTGGATTATCAAGAACTTTTGCCATGGGCAATTACCTCAGAGTCGCATTCCATAGCCGTAGCCATGATTATTAGTTCGGATATGACTGTCACCATCTGGATCTGGTGCACCGACTTTGCCCATGATGATGACACCAGTTGGGCAACGATCGACACAGAGTGCGCAACGCGTGCACACATCATCGTCAATGATGAAAAGAACATTGTCAGATGGGTCTGACCCAGGCATTTCAGTGTCTTGTGCTTCTGCAATTGCGTCAGGCGTGACCATGTGGATGCACTTCCACGGACAAATATCGACGCAACCTTCACACATGATGCATTCACTTTGATCAATATGAATGAACTGCTTTGGCTTTACAGCCTTGCCAAGGTAATCAGCATCTACCTCGACGAGTTGATACTCAGTTGACCATTCCGGCATTGGTGGGTTTGCGTCTGTGCGTGCCATGGCGTTCTAGCTCTTTTTTACCAATGGACGGCCGTAGGTGGACACTTCGATTTCTTTTGCGCCGCGTTCTCCACGCTTCTGCCACCAAACGAACATAAACACCATGAGAGCAATGAAGTACACATGAATGACGACGACCAAGATGTCACGCAATGCTTCGTAGCTGATTGTCATAGGGAAACTGCCCCCAAAAGCCTTTGGCTTCAAGATGTTGAAAGGCCCAAGCAACAGCTTGTCTTTACGCCAACCAAGGTTCTTGTCGGCATGGTCAATGAATTGGTGAGGCACAACACCAAATGCAAGAAACAAAACGAAAAAGGTATACACAGCGCCGATCATGGCTTCGCCCCATGTTGTGTCTGTGCCAACAGGACGTCGTTTTCCGAATGGAATGACGACGAGAGCCATCGCAGTGGTGAGACCAAAGGAAAACAAAAAAGCCTGGTTAACTCCTGGCCATCTAAGTATGTCAATCGAGAGCATGAACGATTCTTCTTCTTCGGTCCTAGTGACGGTTGTGTCATGGGGCTGGTGCCTAAGCACTTAGAACACTAGTCATCGCAGAGGCAGAAATTCCATTTTCTGAATGTGACCAATTCCCGTGATTCTCAGCCGCTGTTTGATCCCATGGTTGTGCCATTGTGCATATTTCATTGGGCCCTCCCGTTTCCACTCCACAAGCAAACTTCTCGACTTTTGGCAGATGATTACTTGCGCGGGGGAATGTTTGTCTATCGTGGAGGGGTCAGGCATTGCATCTGAGGGCACCCCGCCTTCTTAGAGGCCTGACAGGTCTCCCCGAGAGGTAAGCGCAGTGACCGAGATTCCCGAGCACCTTCTGAATCGCTCTAAAGCACGACGCGCAGAAGCGTCTGGCGATAGCACCAGTGACAGCACACCAGCAGTTGCTACTCCTGCAGCGTCAACTGCACCAGCAAAGGCAAAAGAAGCCCCAGCTCCAAAGGCTGTCGCTCAAGACCCTGCCTATGTTGTTGCCGCAAAGACACGCAAAAAGATTCCGTTCTGGGCAATGACAAGTTTGGCACTTCTTCCTGCATGGGCAATGTTGTATCTCATTGCGCTGAAGCCAACAGAAAAAGTAATTGAAGGCCCATTGTCAATCGGCGCTGCTACATACAGTTCCTGTGCAGGCTGCCATGGCGCTGACGGTGCTGGTGGCGCTGGTCGCGTTCTGTATCAAGGTGAAGTTTTGAAAACTTTCCCTCATATCGAAGACATGTTGAACTTCGTTTACACCGGAAGCCAGAAGTACGTTGCTGCCGGGTTCAAGATTTACGGCAATCCAAAACGTGAAGGTGGCGCACACGCACCATTGTCATACAACGGAAATCCAATGCCGATGCAAGGTGAAAAAGCTGGCGGTGCTCTTACCGAAGCAGAAATTCTCTCTGTTGTCTGCCACGAGCGCTACACAATCTCTGGAGCTGACCCAGCAAGCAAGGAATGGAAAGAAGAATTCGAAACTTGGTGTTCACCAGATTCGGAAATCTTTAAGGCATTAGAAGCCGGAAGTTCGACGTTCGACAACATTGAAAAAGATTTTGCAATGCTTGCTATGAAACCAAGTGCCGTAGGCACAGAGCCTCGCGCTTCAATTAGTAAATAATTATTGACACTTCACAGACACAACATTGTCTGTAGTGAGATTTACAATTATTTTACTAAGTTGATCAGGAAAGCGCGTAATGAAGTCACGTAGTGACGACGTTGCTGTATCACCACATTCTCTTTTCACTGGCGCCGCTAATTTTACAACCCAACCATTTCGTAAAATTCCTTCGTCACCATTTGCTTGCATATCGACTAAACCTGGCAACGTCAGAAATTCTCGGCCTACAAGCGCATCAGACGGTACAAGTGCAAACCAAACAACTGCATCACCCAACATGTCTGCCAAAAGTACGCAGGCATTTGGTTTTGCAAAATCGGTACACGCAGTTATTGATCCATACTTTGCAGCCAACGTTCCCTCTTGCACTGTCAACACTCGCAAGTCATCAAGTGATAACCGCATGGCACCGCCGCGAGTGACGCCACCTTCCTGTGACCATGCAGAATCAACGTTGATCGAATTAACACTTGCAACTACATCAATTTTATGAAGAGTTTGCGTTACAGAAATTTCAGAAGAGCCGCGGGTAGCGAGAAAAACAATTACAGCAACAAACATTGCGAGCAACACAGCAAGAATTCGCCGACTCAATTCATGAAGCCTTTCAACGCCGTAGATACGCGAACTGCTAATTGATCAAGAACTGAATCGGTGTGAGAAAGACCAACGAATACAGCCTCATATGCTCCTGGTGCCAACGCAACGCCACCGCTCAATAACGCATGAAACACTTTTGCGTACAACGCTTCATCTGTCGTTTGTGCCTCTGCGAAATTCGTTGGAGTCTTCGCACCAAGTTCATTTCCAAAATACATACCAATCAAAGTTCCGACAACTGGAAACTGTGCAAGAATTCCTGCATCACTACACGCATCGCGCAACATCGCTGAAGTAAAGCGTGCTCGTGCTGACAATTCCATATAGACATCATCAGACAATTCGTTCAGTGCTGCAAGACCAGCTGCAGTTGCAAGCGGATTTCCCGCAAGAGTTCCTGCGTGAAACACAGAACCAAGTGGTGTGAGATTTTCCATGATGTCGCGTCGACCACCGACTGCGCCGATTGGTAATCCGCCACCAACAACTTTTCCAAAACATGTGAGATCTGGTTTCACATCGTATTTAGCTTGAGCTCCACCAGATCCAAGACGGAATCCTGTAATCACTTCGTCAAATACAAGCAGCGCACCAACACGGTCACACTCTGCACGAAGTCCTTCAAGGAAACCCGGGGCGGGTGAAACTAACCCCATGTTTGCTGCAACGGGTTCAACAAAAACTGCTGCGACATCATTATCAAGTGTTGGCACAACGTTGTACGGCAGTACCCATGTGTTTGCAACAGCTTCTTCAGGAACACCAGCGGTGCCAGGTAGACCAAGCGTTGCTAATCCACTTCCACCTGCAGCCAACAATGCATCGGTGGCTCCATGAAAGTTTCCGTGAAAAGTAACAATGCGCTTGCGTCCAGTTGCGCCACGTGCCAAACGAACTGCCGTACTTGTTGCTTCTGTTCCGCTGTTCATGAAGCGAACACGTTCACACGAGGGAACCCGTTCTGAAATTGCTTCTGCCAATTTCATTTCACGAGGAGTGGGTGCGCCATACGACGTACCGTCTCCTGCTGCACTACGAATTGCTTCCGTTACTTTCGGATGCGCGTGTCCAAGAATGATGGCGCCGTAACTTTGAACCAAGTCAATAAGTTCATTGCCTTCCACGTCATATACAAATGCACCTTCAGCACGAGACACAACATATGGAGTACCTCCAACAGCTTTGAATGCACGAATAGACGAGTTCACTCCACCAGGGATGACTAGTGCAGAACGATCAAACAAAACTTGGTTCGATGCAAGTCCAATGCCGCGACACACAGTTGCTGTGCAACCCGCAGCAACGCACGCGTTGGCATCACAAAAAGGGATTGGTGAATTCATTGCGTATTTCCTTATGAAGAATATTCAGCGAACCAGCGCGTGAGGTACGTGAGAATAATGTCAGCACCCGCGCGTTTAATGGCCGTCAGTTGCTCGAGCGCAACTGCATCATGATCAATCCATCCGCGTTCTGCAGCAGCCTTAATCATGGAATACTCGCCACTCACGTGATACGCAGCCACTGGCACATCAACTGCTTCGCGCACATGCGAAATAACATCGAGATACGACAGTGCAGGCTTAATCATCACAATGTCAGCACCTTGTTCAAGGTCTTCAAAGACCTCCCGCATCGACTCGCGCGTATTACGCCAATCCTGCTGGTACCCCTTGCGGTGACCGCCGCCTGCAATCTGAACATCAACCGCGTCACGGAATGGCCCGTACAGCGCCGAGGCATATTTTGCTGAATAGGCCATAATTGCCACATTCTGATGCCCAGCACTATCAAGCGCGGCCCGAATAGCACCCACTTGTCCGTCCATCATGCCGCTCGGCGCTACAACGTGCGCTCCGGCCTCTGCTTGTGCCAGAGCGGCTTTGCAATAGATCGCAAGCGTTGCATCATTGTCCACGTCGCCGTCTGCGCCAACTATTCCACAATGACCATGGGACGTATATTCATCAACGCATAGGTCGGCCATGATGACCATGTCGTCGCCCACTGCTGCTCTCAGATCGCGAAGCGCCACCTGGACAATGCCGTTCGGGTCATACGCACCGGAGCCGACTTCGTCTTTTGCAAGAGGAATTCCAAACAGAATCACTGCCCGAACGCCAAGGTCACGCAGAGCTACGACTTCATCGACGAGAGACTCACGGGTGTGCTGCACGACACCTGGCAGTGACACGATGGGTTGTGGAGAAGTAATTCCTTCACGCACGAACAGTGGCGCCACTAAATCAGATACATGCAAACGAGTCTCTGCAACCAATTCACGCATCGCGTGAGTGGTGCGTAGTCGACGGGGGCGTGAAACGGGGAAAGCCACGTTGTAATGCTATTGGCATTGGCGCCAGCAACGGCAGGCCCGGAGGGCTACACGCCAGCAAGTACCTTTTCAGCGGTCTGAATCATTGATTCAAGTGTTTGTTCGGGCGCTACGGCCGATACGTCAATCCCAAGAGCCGACGCAACCTTGGCTGTTGATGGCCCCATTGCCACTACAAACGGCGGCGTGGTGGTTCCGAATGCATCAAACCATGCTGTCACTGCACTGCCTGATGCGAGCAGCAACACATCAGCTGCCATCGCAGGCAACATCATTTCGCGCGTGGGGCGTAATTGCACTGTGCGATATGCAACGACCTGCGTCACTGTCCAACCTTTTGCACCGAGCGCAGTACTTAATGAGTCATCCGCCAAATTTCCTTGCACAACCAAGACTGTTCCGGTGCCTGATGGAAACTGTTCAGCAAGCACATCGGCACGCGCAGGCTGTGCTGTCATCGTCACTGTGACCCCAAGCGAACGGGCCGTTGCTTCGCCAACAGCCGCGAGAGATGGAAATCGTTCTGCATCACCAGCAGCATGAGCTGCAACGATGAATGGTGCTACACAATCTGCACCATTAGGTGATGTGACAACGATCCAATCGAATTGATCAAAACGCTGGAGAACTTCGTCTCGCTCACGTCCATCATCCTCAGGTTCAGTAATTGCAATTAATGGAACTTCAACGACATGTGCGCCACGAGCCTCTAACAATCGACGCAATGATTCGTTCTGAGAAATTGCTCGAGTGATAACGACTGAACGATTATCAAGTGGACTACCCATGTGCGTTATTGAAGTGGTTTCGCAAGTCGAGCACGGCACTCGATTGCTGCAGTTATTCCGACAACGCGATTGTCGTCAGAATCACCAATTGATCCGACAATTTGCACAGAGTCACTGAAATCATCATTAGCCATGAACGCGCGAAACACTCCGTCGTTCGAAAGATGCGCGCCAACTGGCAACGAACACCCTGCGCCAAGTTCAGCAAGAAAAGCTCGTTCAGTCTCCACTGCTCGGCGACTTGCTGCATGATCAATTAGCGCAAGAATCGCTCGCGTTTCTAAGTCATCAGTACGCGCTTCAATCGCCACACTGCCTTGACCCACCATCGGAACAGCGACATCTAGATCAAGAACTTCAGCAATGTGAGATGTCATGTCAAGAATTTCCAACGCCGCAACTGCCATCACAATTGCGCCACTGTCGGGAATCTTCGAGAGTCGAGTTTGAATATTTCCGCGAAGGTCCACGAATTGAAGATCAGGACGAACACGCATTAGTTGTGCACGTCGACGAACTGAACCAGTGGCAATAGTTGCACCAATCGCAAGTTCCTCTAATCGCCTGCCGATAAGAGCATCATTTGGTGTTCGGCGTTCGCCAATCGCACCAATTACAAGCCCGTCTGCGTTCTGTGATGGGAGATCTTTTGCAGAGTGCACCGCGATATCTGCGTGATTCTCAAGTACTGCGCGCTGCACTTCCTTCACGAAGACACCTTGACCGCCCATGAGATGTAACGGCGTTGTTGCATTGAGATCGCCGTGCGTATCAACAAACACATACTCAACTGCAACGTCGTCGCTGGCGGCCATCAATAGCGCGCCAACCGCCTCAGCCTGAGTGCGTGCTTGTGCGCTGGAGCGTGTGGCGATACGAATAGTTGTCATAGATGTTCTTAGTCGAGACTAAACAAATCTCGGACCGCCGCAGACAGTCGTTCTCCCTGTGGAGTTCCGGCAGCCTCACGAAGGCGCACAGACGGGACGTGAAGCATTTTATTGATAATGCCGTGAGAAATGGATTCCACAAGTTCCCGCTGTTCTGGGGTCATCGCTGACAACGCTGACTCGAACCGTTCCATCTCTGTTGTACGAATTGATTCGACTACCTCACGCAATTGGGCGACAAGCGGCGCTGCCTGTCGCTGTGTTTGGTCGAGAAGGAATCGTTTTACTTCTTCACCAATAATTTCGCGAACTTGTCCAACTTCAGATGCTCGCTTATCAATACCCCGTTGCGCCCAGTCACTGAGATGATCAAGGTCTCGCAATGTCACTCCAGGCAGCTCTGCAACACTGGCAGCAACGTCACGCGGTAATGCAATATCAACCACAAGTATCGGGGTTGAAACGCCCTGACGAACGCGAGCCAATAACTCATGATCAATAATGACTCCACCTGCACCTGTGCACGCCAACACAACATCTGCTGTGGCTAGTTCATTTTCAAGACTTTCAAAATCAGAAACTCGAGCACCAATCTTGTCTGCGAGTGCTTCTGCCCGAGAAACGGTGCGGTTGAGAACGGTAATGCTTTCGGTACCAGCGCGAGACAACGCACCGGCGACTCCTTCGCCCATTTCACCAGCGCCAACAACAAGAACCCGTTTGCCACTAAGAGTTCCGAGAATTTCTTCAGCCATCTCCACTGCAGCATGTGCAACAGACGCGGTAGAGCGGCTAATACCGGTTTCAGTTCTGGCACGCTTTCCAGATTCAAGTGCGTAACGGAACAACAGGTTCAATGTGCTGCGCGATGTGCCTTGCTTCATTGCAAAATCCCATGCATCACGCACTTGACCAACGATTTCAGTCTCACCGAGAACTGCTGAATCGATTCCGGCTGCAACTTCAAAGAGATGCACAACGGCATCATCATCGAATTGGCTATACAAATGGGGTGTGATCTCGTCTGCACTAAGCCCACTCGTCTCACATAAAAATTCAAGAATGTCTGTGTGTGCGGCGTGGTATCTCTCAGCTACTGCATACACCTCTGTGCGGTTGCAAGTAGACAAAACAATAACTTCACGAATATCACTATGGCTCGAAAGAACCCGCAATGCTTCAGACATTGCAGGAACTGGAATCATTACCTTTTCAAGCAATGTGACCGGACTCGTGTGGTAGTTAATTCCGAGGACAACAATGGACATGTCGTGTTACGCGCTAACTGGATCTATGCGGCCGTCTGTAGGCACTTCGCGCAAATTGCCATTACGGCAGTCTTCGTAGTAGCTAAGAATTTGAAGTTCAAGTGCAAGATCAACTTTGCGCACGTGCACATCGCGGGGTACAGACAAAATTGTTGGAGCAAAGTTCATGATGGATCCGATGCCTGCACGCACTAGTGAATCAGCTGCATCCTGAGCATGAGCCGCCGGAGTTGCAATGATTCCGATACTGACTTTGTGTAACTGAACAAGCTGGGCGAGAGAGTCAACATGACTAACGCTTACGCCACCAACTTGCGTACCAATTTTTGATTCGTCTTTGTCGACGACACCGACAATATGAAAACCACGCTCTGCAATGCCAGTGAAATTTGCCATCGCCTGGCCAAGATTTCCAGCGCCAACAATGACAACTGGCCACGCCTGGTTCAGACCAAGTTCACGTTGTATCTGCACAGTGAGAAATTGCACTTCGTAACCAACACCTCGAGTGCCGTAGGTGCCGAGGTACGACAAATCTTTGCGCACCTTTGCAGCATTGACTCCTGCGAGTTCTGCAAGCTGTTCGCTTGACGCTTGCGCAACATTTTCGTGGCCGAGTTCAACGAGAATGCGCAAATATATGGGAAGGCGCCCGAGGGCAGCTTCTGGGATTCGGCGGCGGGGGGATTCCGACATGCAACTCAAGGCTATTACTTCGTGCATGATTTCACGAAGTCCGTAGCCTCACGCCTAGCATTAGGACTGTGACACTCAATACGGCCCTTGCCGCAGCATCCTTCATCATCGCTGTGGCGTTTGGTCTCAGCACCTTTGATCGGTGGCTTCGCAGGCGCAGACCCCATGAATTGGCGTGGACCATCGCCATGGGGCTCTTTGCCATCGCGGCTCTGGCTCTTTGGTGGGCGGAAGCTCGGGGCTGGAGTTCGGCCTCATTTCGAGTCTTTTTCCTCTTTGGCGCCGTCATCAATGTTCCCTGGCTCGCGCTTGGCACCGTCTATCTCCTCGCTGGCCAACGAACAGGCCACATTGTCGCCCAGTGCCTCCTCGTCTTCAGCGGATTTTCCGCCGGCATCATCCTCACCGCACCAATGAAAAATGCCGTCAACCCCACAGATATGCCTCAGGGCAGTGACCTCTTTTCGGCACTACCCCGCATTCTCGCCGCAGTCGGTTCGTCAATTCCTGCGCTCATTATTTTTGGTGGAGCCATCTGGTCGGTGTGGCGCGTGATGCGTGGCGCAAACCCTGCACTGTCGTCAACTGTTCAACGACATGCGACTTCAGGTCCAAAACTTGCGATCGGCAATGCACTCATTGCACTCGGTGCAGCCACATTGGCTGCAAGTGGAACTATCTCTGGACGTCTAGGTGCAGATACTGCATTTGCCATCACGCTCATGCTTGGCATTGCAATTTTATTTGCAGGGTTTTTGGTGGCAAGCACTGCCACACAGTCACCTACCGTAAAGCGAAGCGCTGAACTTTTCCGGTGAGATTGCGCGGAAGCGCATCAACAAACAACACCTTTGATGGACACTTATACCGGGCCAATTTTGTGCGGCAGTAATCGATAATTGCATCTTCATCAAGATGAACGCCATTACGAGTTACAACATATGCGCGCACGGCTTCGCCTGTATGTGGGTGCGGTGTTCCCACAACAACAACTTCTGCAATATCAGGATGCGCGCCAAGTACGCCCTCTACTTCAGCGGGAAAAACATTAAAGCCAGACACGATGATCAGATCTTTCATGCGGTCAACCATGTACAGATGTCCATCTTCATCAACAACTGCAATATCACCAGTACGCAACCATCCATCTCGCGTTAGTACTCGAGCTGTTGCTTCTGGGTCATCGAGATATCCAGCAAAGATATTTTCGCCACGAATCCAAATTTCTCCGCTATCTCCAACAAGAACATCGTCACCATTCTCATCCACTAAACGAAGCTCAATTCCGGGAACAGTTCGACCAATAGAACCGGGAATCCATGTCAAGCCAATTGATGTCGTCACCACAGGTGCAGCTTCAGTAAGTCCATACCCTTCAAACACCTGAAGTCCGAAACGAGCGCTAATTGATTGACTGATTTGTTCAGGCAATTTCGCAGCGCCAGATAATGCGATGCGCACTCCGGCAAATCCATTGGGCGTTGGGTGATCAAGTTGTGCCAACGCCATCCACATGCTTGGAGCACCAGGCAACACAGTGACTTTACGTTCGGCGATTGTCTCCATTGCCGATACTGGGTCAAAGCGTTGCACCAGAACCACACAGCCTCCGCCAGCAAAAGTTGTGCCGAGCACAACGTTGAGACCAAAAATATGAAACAACGGCAATACACCAAACGTGACATCATCAGGACCAATGTGTTCAGCAACATTTGCCTGATGAATATTGGTGAGCAAATTGTTGTGCGTTAGTACTGCAGCTTTAGGTGACCCTGCAGTTCCACTAGTGAACATATACGCGGCAGGATGCGAGGACTCAACCTCGACAATGTCGGCAGGTGCACCAGACAACATGTCATCAATAGTGAGAGCGCCCGGAATTGAATGACCTTCAGTGCCAATAACAACGCGCACTGCAGATGATGTGACTGACGGAATAAGTTCCCATGCAGCAGCTGCAGAAGGTTCTATTACGACAACCGTTGGTTTAATCGCAAGTAGTTCACCCTCAATTTCGGGTGCAGGACTAGTGGGATTCAGTGGTGCGATGATTGCGCCAATTCCAATAGCTGCAAAATATGAGACAACGAAATAGCGACTATTGCCGCACAACAATGCAACAACATCACCCTTACCTACATTTTCGCGAAGCAGTGCACCGCGCATACTGGCAATTTGTTGACGCAATGTTCCGTACGTGGTGCTGCGACCGCGACTCACTAAGGCAGCAGAAGAATCAGGGTGTGCATCGATAATGTGAGCAAGATTCATCAGCCGGTGGTCCTTATTTCATCATCAAAAGATTGATTATGCCCGCTGCCATGATGACCCCGATAAGGAGAGCGATGGTCAAAGTCACTGCAGGGCGCACACTTGAACCTTACTTGGCGGGACGTATCGACACAGCAGACGTAGCGCCATCTACTTGTCCTGCATAGACATAAACGCCGTCTCCGGCACCAACACGCAGCACTTCAGCAGCTGATCCTCTGTCGACAGCCAGTGCCACCATGCCATATGAATCCGTTACAGCACCAATTGCGCCGCCATCAATGTCAGCAAAATGAGTTGTCATGCGTGCACTACGCACCTCTTCACCGATAACTAAACGAAGCACAGGACCAAGGTGCACCAAGTCTTCTGGTCCGATGTTTAGTTGGCAATTGCCATACACATCAACCCACGTGATTTCGCAACGCACTCCGTCGCCATATGTTTCATGCGTCTCGTTAGTGGGAATAGGTACTAGTCCTGGCATCACACTTGCGGAATCAATTTGTTCACCGATTTCTTCAATTTCCCCACCGTTACACAGGAAACCAGCAACGGGAGCAAAAATATCACGGCCTGCAAATGTTGTTCCTGGCGCTTCAATGTGAAGCATGGCGTTGCTCAGTTCAAAAACGCGTTCTGCGCCGCCAGCCATTGCAGCAGCAGATGCAAGCAACCCATTGTCTGGACCCATTAAGACGCCGCGACCATCGGATACTTCAATAGCTATTGCTCGACGTGAGGTACCGACTCCTGGGTCAACAACTGCAATCACAATTCCTGGCGGCACATATTGAATTGCGCGTGCAAGAGCTAACGAACCGGCGCGAACATCGAATGCAGGAATACCGTGCGTGATATCAGTGATGCGTACATGTGGTGCCATATCGGTGATGACGCATTTCATCACGCCAACGAATTCATCGTTGAGGCCGTAGTCAGTTAAGAGAGACACGTGTGAGTGCATTGGTTCACCATATTGGAAGAGAAGCGATTTGAGCTCAGACATACGGGAGGACCGGTGCCAACCCCCCGACGGCACCGGTCCTCTCGGCGCAGCTCATTGCTGAGCGCGACTCCCAGCATTGGTTTCCCGGTGCTGGTGACCTGTGTCACAACCATACACCCGTTGCCGCAAAAAAGTTAAATACCCCTCACAAAAAACGAAAGGGGTTATTTGCCCATTTCAATACTGCGAGCGGCGGCTGCCTTCACGACGTTGTGCATAGTTTCACGAATGCCTGATGTCTCAAGAACAGCAAGCCCAGCAGCGGTTGTGCCGTTCGGCGATGTCACGCGCTCACGCAAGGTGGCGGGGCTTTCTATTGATTCTGCGAGCAAGATGCCTGCACCTTTAAAGAGTTGCCTAACAAGAGTGTCAGCAACACCCGCAGGTAATCCTTCGGTGCGCGCAGCGTCAAGAAGCGACTCTGCAATCAAGAACAAATAGCCGGGGCCGGAACCAGCAACTGCTGTCACTACATCCATGTGTGCTTCATCAACACGAACCACAATTCCCACAGCGCTCAACAACGACTCTGCCCACGCAAGATCTTCTTCAGTGCATTGCGCACTGCCACAAATTGCAGACACTCCTTCGCCTACCAATGCTGGCGTATTCGGCATTGCACGTACTGCAGCGGTTGTTACACCAGCAGCATCTTGCAATGTTGCAACAGAAATTCCGGCAGCAATTGAAAGCACACGGGGAATTCCAAGCGCAGCTGCCGATGCGCACACTGCTGCTGCATCGCCTGGCTTTACTGCAATAAGTGCACCGTCGCCTGCCACCATAGTTGCGCTGGTGCGAACATCAAATGTTGATTCCAGCGTTGATCGCTTGTCAGCATCAAGTTCGACAACAGTGATACTTGATGCCTCCCACCCGTTAGCCACCAAGCCACTGACCAAAGCAGTGCCCATATTGCCCCCGCCGATAATGACGAGCCGTGGAGTGTGTGAAGTCATACGCCAACACTAATAGCGATGGTGCCGAGGACGGGGCTGACTTCCCCGACCTCCCCGCCCCTCGGCAATTGAGATGTGGGCGAGCCTTAATGCCGTTTGGCAATTACTTAGTCAGCAAAGTGACTGGCGAAACCAATGCGGATGATGGTGGGGAAAATGCGCTCAACAGTGGCATAGAGGGTTCCAACCACTCGGTCGAGTTCGTCTTCATCGACCATGCGCAGTGGCAATTCGCCACGTAAGAAAATTGCGTCTTCTATTCCGATGGAAAAATGAACGCCCACCAAGGATTCGTTTCGGCGCAGAACATGTTCGTACAACTGTTCCGCATTCTCTTCTGGTGCTGGCATGACATACGTTTCAAACTGAAGAGTGCGTTGGCCAAGTGTGAACCACACAGTTGTGAATTCTTTTTCTTCACCACGCATGCGCACGTACCAGCGATATTCATCAGGTTCACCGCGATCAACTGCAACGATTGTCTCATTGCGTTCCATCATGGTGATTAACCACGACGTGATCTGCCGATCAAGCAATTCAAGGTGCGTGTTGCCAAAAAGCTCGCTCATGACTATTTCTACTTACACTCGACTCGGTCGCGCGAGGTAAGGTCTGAATACGCACGACGCAAACGTGCCGCAGCAAAGCTCCAGGTGTATGCCTTTGCACGCTCAGCCGCCTGTGCAGACATATTTGCAGCGACTGAAGGATCATCAAGAAGGGTGGCTATATGGCGAGCAAAAATATCTGGCTGACGATCTGGTACCAAGAAACCTGTATGACCGTCTTCAATGATGTTGAGAAGACCACCGACTGCAGTAGCTACTACCGGTATTCCACACGCTGCTGCTTCTAATGCAACAAGACCAAAACTTTCACTACGACTTGGCACAAGCACAACATCTGCTGCACGGTAGTACGTAGACAAAATATGGTGAGGTTGTGGTGCAACGAAACGTACTTGACCTTCAACGCCAAGTTCTTCAATCAATGAATGAACATGGGCTAATTCAGTTTCGCCTTCAGTGCCACTCGCACCACCCACAATAAGAAGAACTGCATCTTTGCGACCCAACTCTGCAAGTGAGCGAACTGCAACATCTGCACCCTTAAGTGGTTGGATACGACCAACAAACAACAACACCGGACCACTGCCAAGTTCAAGAGCTTTACGTGCGCCACGCTTATCGCCAGGCGCGAAGAATGCATGCTCGACTCCGGGTGCAACGATTTCAATCTTCCCAGGAGGGTTTCCATACAAAGACAAGAACTGACGTTCTTCTTCCGTACAACTGACACAGATGGCATCAGAACAACCAATAACTTCAGTTTCTGATTGTTCGCGGAATTCAGATTCAGGGTCGCCGCCTTCAGCTTTCACGCGAGCAAACGTATGAAAGGTGCTCACCAATGGAACATCAAGTTCATGCTTCAGCGAATGCCCGCTAAGGCCACTCAGCCAATAGTTGGCATGGATAACGTCAGTGCCGCCGTGCGCATTGATGTGGTCAAGAACGCCTTCAGTGAACCGAGGAATAATCGAGATCATGTCGCCCTTTGGCATGTCAATCGCGCCTGCAGGAATGTGCACCACTTTGTGGTTCGGTTCAATCATGACTTCGGCGGGAAGATCATCACGCCACGTACGTGTATATGTGGTGCAGTCAACTCCGGCATGAGCAAGGGCAGATACCAACTCGCGTACATACACGTTCATACCGCCTCCGTCGCCAACGCCTGGCTGGACAAGAGGCGACGTATGAAGTGAGAGGACGGCTACGCGCATGCAGAACTCAACCTATCTAGGGCTTGTCCCATTCCCTAAGGGTTCCTATTCAGTGGTGGCAGGACCGACAAAAGACCGATACACGGACAAAAGGCTTTGCTTTTGTTCTCCCGTCAGTCGCTCATCGTTATTAATGGCTTCGGGAACACTGCTGGCCATCGGTGGCGAGCCGTCAAGAATGCCTGCTCTGACATACAAGGTCTCCGCTGATATCTCGAGTGCCCGAGCAATTTGCTGCAAGATGTCAGCCGATGGTCGACGGATGCCGCGTTCTATTTGCGAAAGGTACGGATTCGACACTCCGGCTGATCGCGCAAGGTCACGGATGCTCTTTTGTGCGTTCTCGCGTTGTTGGCGAATAAATTCTCCGACATCGTGCAATGTCTCAGTAGGGCGGATGGGCATAGACCTATGAATCTTTCACCACTGCACCGGCGCCACTTTCGCGCACACGCGCTACTAATGCTGCAGTAAGCGCATCGATACGTTCAAACAAATTATGACGTTGTTGTGAACAAGATTTTTCAAACATTCCCAATGCACCAGCAAGGTCAGATAACGCACGATTATCAATGTTCTCAAGAGATTCAAACTGATAGTGCTC
>JBAXUC010000020.1:0-18073 GCA_037129855.1 Actinomycetota bacterium
CGAAGAAGGTTGTGAAGAAAGCTCCAGCGAAGAAGACAGCACCTGCGAAGAAGGTCGCACCTGCGAAAAAGGTAGTTCCAGCGAAGAAGGCAGCGCCTGTAAAGAAAGTTGTTCCTGCTAAGAAGGCCGCTCCAGTAAAAGTTGTTGCTCCCGCTCCTGTGGTTGCTGCTCCTGCACCAGCTCCTGTAAAAAAAGTTGTTAAAAAGCCAGAGCCACCGAAGCGTCCCGTCATCGTGAAAGGACCATCAGAAGATGGCATCACATCGTCAAAAGATTTTGACTTGAAGTTCCTCTTCGCACAACGTGAAGCACTTCAGGCAGAACGCATCAAGTTGGTTGGCCAGGCGAACCGTCTCGAGAATGAAGCAAACGCCATGATCGCTGATGCTGAAATGGGTGACGTGAAGTTTGATGATGAAGGCGGCGAAGGTGACACCATGGTTGTCGAGCGTGAACAAGATCTTGTTTTGTCTGCTGCGGCTCGCCAAACAGTTGAAGAGATTGATGCCTCACTCGCTCGTATGAAAACTGGTGAGTATGGCTATTCCGTTGTGTCAGTCCTGCCAATTCCCAAGGAGCGTTTGCGCGCTATTCCATGGGCGACAGAGCTTGTTACTGAACGTGCCGGTGGACTAGGACGCCGCTAGGCGTTCCAGCACATCTGTGTTAGCAATTCGCCGACAGGCGATACTAATTGGTCTTGTAGTTCTTCTTGACCAAGTGACGAAGTCTTGGGCGGTGTCTGCATTGGCTGATGAACATGTCATTCATGTCGTTGGATCTCTGCAGTTCTCGCTTGGATTCAACAGCGGCTTTGCGTTCTCTCAGGGGCAAGGCATGGGTCCACTAGTTGGTATTTTCGCGATTATCGCAGTTCTGTTTTTATTGCGAGCAGTGCGTAAGGCAACAACTCAATTATCTTCACTGGCACTATGTGCAATTGTTGCGGGCGCAATGGGAAATATCGCTGACCGATTCTTTCGCGGTGAGGGTTGGCTACATGGTCGGGTCGTGGATTTCATCGACGTTCAGTGGTGGCCCGTGTTCAATGTTGCAGATTCATCGATAACTGTGGGGGCATGTGCGCTTATTGCTGCCATGCTGATGGAAGCACGTAACGGAAAAGGTGTTGACAAAACACATGAAAGTTGAAGAAACACTGCCATCGGCATTGAACAATGAACGCCTCGACCGCATTGTGTCGCTGATCGCTGATATTTCTCGCACCGATGCCTCGAAACTGATTGCAAGCGGGGGCGCCACAGTTGATGGTGCGCCAGCTCCATCTGGCAAAGTCCGATTACATGAAGGACAAATTGTTGTCGTTGATCTTGACATGGTGCCCGTAGCTGAACCTCCAGGTCCAGACGCAAGCATTGTGCTTGATGTTGTCTATGTCGACGACGACATCATCGTGGTGAATAAAACGGCGGGTCTCGTGGTGCACCCAGCATCGGGTCACGGCCTCGGAACATTAGTGAATGGTATTTTGGCGTTGTATCCCGAAGTGGCTGATGTAGGACAACCTGCTCGTCCCGGAATTGTGCATCGTCTTGATGCCGGTACAACAGGAATGATGGTTGTTGCGCGCTCGCAACGTGCATACGACTCACTGGTATCGGCATTGACCGAACATGAGGTAGGTCGCGAGTACATTGCGCTTGCATGGGGTCACTTCGATTCACCGACTGCTGTTGTTGATGCAGCGATGGGGCGCGACCCGCGTGATCCGATGCGTATGGCTGTTGTTCATAATGGCAAGTGGGCGCGCACGCATCTTGAGGTTGAAACTGAATTTAATCATCCTGCGTTGTTAACGCTGGTGCGATGCTCGCTTGAAACTGGTCGCACGCATCAGATTCGTGTGCATCTCGCAGCTGTTGGTCATCCTGTTGTTGGCGATGCTATGTATGGCGGCGCAAAGTCAGCTTTGGTGGCACCGCGACCCATGTTGCACGCACGACGATTAACACTGGTTCATCCTGGTTCGGGAGAAGAAATGTCATTCGAAGCGACGCTGCCAGCCGACATGGCCGCAATCATTGCAAAGTGCTCGTTCGAGATTCCGGAAAAATAATTTCCGCTACTCAGTGAGAGTGCGGAGTGTTCTTCGGCCAAGGCCCTGTGCCCGTTGCGGCTGATGCAATAGTGGCAAGTGTGTAATCGTTCAGGTGGTCGCGCATGTGATGAGCTGCAACATCCCAAATGGCGAGCAAGACGCATTGTCCATCGTGATCACACGAGCCATCTTGATGGGGTTGTCCAAAGTCACCAAGGGTGATGGGTCCGTCAACGGCGGAAATAATGTCGGACAGACGAATATCGGCAGGAGCCTTGGCTAAGACATATCCGCCGCCAACTCCGCGCTTCGAACGTACAAGTCCTGCACCTTTCAGAGCAAGGAGAATTTGTTCGAGATAGGGCTGTGGAAGCGCAGTGCGCTCGGCGATGTCTCTGACAGAGGTTGGAAGTGCGGTCTCGGAATGGAGCGCTAGCGACAATAGGGCTCGACAGGCATAATCACCTCGCGTAGAAACTCGCACATGACCATCGTAGGTGGTTGGATAGTGGTGTGAGTGCTCCGCTGCCAGTTCTACCCAATTACGCGAATGGGTGCCTGTCGGGCATCATCCCGGCGTTGTGTGCTCCAGGCGGTCCCAGAACTGTGCCTACGTGGATGCCAGCAACGGTGACGGGGGCACAACGTGTTGTTGTGCTTCTGATTGATGGCCTCGGCTGGAATCAGTTACAGACTCACCAACACTGCGTGCCAACACTCTCGGGATTTGAAGGGTCCTTCATCACCACGGTTGCTCCGTCAACCACTGCTACAGCCCTGACCTCGCTGACGACTGGATTATCGCCGGGCGAACACGGCCTGCTTGGGTATCGCATCGATATGGGCGACACGGTGATGAATGTGTTGAGGTGGGGAGATGAGAACGGTGATTTGCGCCGTCGGTACCCGCCCAATTTGGTCCAACCATGCCCGCCATTTCTCGGATCTCGAGTTCCGGTTCTCAGTAAGGGCGAACTAGAGGGAAGCGGATTTACGCTGGCCCATCTCGCCGATGTGAAGCACATGGGATGGCGCGCAGCAAGCAGTATTCCGGTGTTGGTTCGTCAGGCTCTCGATGCCGGTGAAGATTTTGTGTACGCGTACTACGACGGAGTGGACAAGATTGCACACGAACGTGGTTTCGGTGATTTTTATGAGTCTGAGTTGCGAGCTGCTGATGGGATCGTTGCAGATATTTTGTCGGTATTGCCATCGGACACAGTGTTGATAGTGACTGCAGATCATGGTCAAGTCCATGTCGGGGAAAACACCATTATTCCGCCACGTGAGATTGTGGATCTCGTCGACCACCAATCAGGAGAAGGGCGATTCAGATGGTTGCACGCAAAACGTGGACGTGCTGCATCGCTGCTCGAGGCATGTTCCATGTATGCAGAAGTTGCATGGGTTGTGACTGGCGATCAAGTCATCGATGAAAAGTGGTTTGGGCCTCGCATGAGTGACGAAGTGAAACGCCGGTTGGGAGACGTGGCTCTCGTTGCTCACCAGCCCGTGAGTTTTGAAGAACCTCTCGATGGTGGGGCATTTCCGTTGGTGTGCCGTCACGGATCACTAACCGCTGACGAAATGCTGGTTCCTTTGCTTGCGAAGCGGGCATAAACGACATTCTCTGGCGTCTCTGATGCCAAGGGCACACCCGACTGCTAATTTATGAACTCGCAGTGCAGTTCGCTTGCTCGCCAGCATTGGGCTGTCAGTGGGTACTAAAGGAGTTGGGAAAGTTCGTGGGTTCGTCATTTACACACCTCCACGTTCATACTGAATACTCCATGCTCGATGGGGCTGCTCGTCTTGATGAATTGGTGTCTAAGGCAGTCTCCGACGGTCAACAAGCTCTCGGCATTACCGATCACGGCAACATGTATGGAGTCATTGAGTTCTACAAAGAATGCGTGAAGCAGGGCATTAAGCCCATCCTTGGCACTGAGGCCTATATGGCCCATGATCACCGCTCCGAGCGCATTCCTCGCCGTGGGCGACTAGACGACAACGGTGGCTCAGACGAGGGTGGTCGCAAGCAGTATTACCACCTCACATTGTTGGCTGAAAACAATGAGGGGTATCGCAACCTCATTCAATTATCCAGCCTCGCCTTTCTTGAGGGATACCACTACAAACCACGAGTTGACTGGGAACTGTTGGAAAAGTACTCGTCTGGCCTGATAGCAACCACAGGTTGCCTTGGTGGGCATGTGCTGCAGTCGCTTTTGAATGGTGACGAAAAGGGAGCAATCGCTAAGGCATCTCGATTGCAAGACATTTTCGGCAAAGACAATTTGTTTGTTGAGCTTCAAGATCACGGTATTGCAAACCAAAGAACCACCAATCCGAAATTAGTAGAGATCGCACGAGCAATTGGTGCGCCAATCATCGCCACCAACGATTCGCATTACGTCAATCAAAGCGACCACATGGCACATGATGCATTGTTGTGTGTGCAGACCGGTGCATTGATGCGCGATCAAGATCGTTTTCGATTTGAGGGCAACGAGCATTACCTAAAAACAGCAGCTGAAATGCGTTCAGTCTGGAAAGACTTGCCAGAAGCATGCGACAACACGTTGCTCATTGCTGAACGTGCACAGGTTGACATCACTTTTGACGAATATCAGATTCCCGATTTCCCAATTCCAGTGGACTACAAAACTCCTGCTGATTATCTGTCGTTCCTTACCTGGAAAGGCGCCCAACAGCGATGGGGAGACAACTTGCCATCAGCTGTTGTCGAGCGACTCGCATTTGAGTTGAAAACAATTAGTGACATGGGTTTTGACGCGTATTTCCTCATTGTGTGGGATCTCATTCGTCATGCTCGTGAGTCAAATATTCGAGTCGGTCCTGGTCGAGGTTCAGCTGCTGGTTGTGCTGTTGCGTATTGCTTGCGAATCACAGATCTTGACCCGCTGAAGTATGACCTTCTGTTTGAACGGTTCTTAAATCCTTCTCGAATCAGCATGCCCGATATCGATATGGACTTTGACTCGCGATATCGCGATCACATGATTCAATATGCTGCTGAAAAATATGGCCGAGACCATGTTGCTCAGATCATTACGTTTGCCACCATTAAGGCTCGTAATGCGGTTCGTGACGCGGCTCGTGTATTGGGTCATGAATACGGAGTCGGTGACCGCATCGCCAAATTGATGCCAGCACTTCAGCAAGGCCGCGATACGCCTCTTGCAGCATGCTTTGAATACAGCGACGAACATGCATCTGGGTATCGCGAAGCACAAGGTCTGCGCGACTTGGTTCTCGCTGATGAGATCGCTGCAAAAGTGGTTGAAGTAGCGAGAGGGCTAGAAGGGCTCAAGCGCTCAGATGGAATTCATGCTGCGGCAGTGGTAATAACTGGTAAGCCACTAATGGATTATCTGCCGATTCAGCGCAAAGGAAATGACGCTCCAATAGTCACGCAATACGAAATGCATGCGGTTGAATCATTGGGCCTTCTCAAAATGGACTTTCTTGGTCTGCGCAACCTGGACGTTATTGCAGATGCAGTGGAAATGATCAGGGAGCAAACGGATCCTGACTTCGACATTGACATCATTTCTCTTGAAGACATTGAAACTTTTGAATTACTCGGTAGGGGAGACACCATCGGTGTCTTCCAGCTTGAGTCTTTGCCAATGCAAAGTTTGTTACGTCTGATGCGGCCCACTGCATTTGAAGATGTATGCGCAGTTATTGCTTTATATCGCCCGGGTCCGATGAGCACGAAGATGCACACCACTTACGCGAAGATTAAGAACAACATCGAAGAGCCTGAGTACTTCCATGAAGATGCTCGAGAAGTGCTTCATGACACGTATGGCCTCATGGTGTACCAAGAGAGCATGATGCGTGTTGCGCAGAAATTTGCTGGCTATTCACTTGCTCAAGCAGACAACTTACGCAAAGCATGCGGAAAGAAAGATCCGAGAGCCATGGCGGCCGAAGAAGGGTCGTTTGTTGATGGCTGCGAAAAGACCGGATATGGCCGCCCGCTTGGCGAGAAGTTATTCGACATCATCCGCGGATTCGCAGACTACGCATTTAACAAGAGCCACGCATACGGATACGGCTTAATTGCCTACCAAACTGCGTATCTCAAAGCCCATTTTCCCGTTGAATATTCTGCGTGTCTGTTGTCCTCTGTAAAGGGCAACTATGAAAAAGCTGCAGTACATCTGGCTGATGCCCGTTCGATTGGCATCACGGTTTCAAACCCCGACATCAATGAAGGTCGCTCAGACTTCGCTGCAATTACCGCTGGCGGCCAGAAACGAATCGTGTTTGCCTTGTCTGGCGTACGAAATGTCGGAGAGGGAATTGTTCTTCAGATTTTGGAAGAACGAGATCGCAATGGCCCGTATGAATCTTTCCACGATTTTTCGCGTCGTGCCCCAGAGCAGGCTCTCAACAAGCGCGCTGTTGAATCGCTGATTAAGGCCGGAGCATTTGATTCATTCGGACATCCTCGTCGTGGGCTATTGATGGTTTTTGAATCGATTATTGATTCCGCGGTAGTGGCTCGCCGTGAGGAAGAAAAAGGAGTCATGTCGCTCTTTGGTGAAATGGAAGACGTGTCAACGACAGGGTGGAGCGCAGAAGTAACTGTTCCTGACATGCAGTTCACAAAACCAGACCAATTGCGCCATGAAAAAGAAATGTTGGGTCTCTACATCTCTGATCACCCATTACGCGGAATTGAACATGCTTTGCGTCGACTCGTTACTAGTTCAATTCAAGAACTGGAAGCTCGCGAATCCGGAATGGTCACGATTGGCGGAGTGATGTCCAGTCTGAACCGTCGCTTTACCAAGAAGGGTGATCAGATGGCGACATTCGTGTTGGAAGACATGGATGCAGCTATTGAAGTAACGGTTTTTGCAAAGGTATTGGCCGAGTACGGTCACTTGCTGTCTGATGATCTTGTCGTCACCATTACAGGTCGACTGAATCAACGTGACGATGCACCACCGAGTTTTTCTGCACAAAGAATTGCAGTTCCCGAAAATTTGGGTGACAAAATTGCAGAAGTAGAACTGTCGCTTCCGTCTGGATTTACAGCAGAAAAACTTGAACGTCTGAAGGCAATCATCGCCGAATTTCCAGGTACTTCGCCGTGCAAGGTGAAGTTGGCCGGTGGCAAAGTATTTGATCTTGGGCCTTCCGGATTAGTTGACTTCGAGAAGGCTCTAGGGCCATTGCGTGTCACCTTTGGCTCTAATGCCGTAAAAATCATCTAAATAACCCCTGATTTCAGGAATTGGCTGTTGGCAATGGCAGAATAGAGGGGTTGTTGTCGGCACTTGTGCCGCCCGAGTGTCACAGGGAGTCACCCAGTCAATGTCGTTGGAAGTTGCCACACAAGACTGCAGCGCACTCTCTGAGGCCCAGTTTGAGGAGTTCCTCACCATCGAGGGGTCTTTCACTGCTGAGCAATTTGCGAAGGCCGGAACAGACTGGGTGTTGTGCACCCTTGCCCGAATTGACGGCAAATTACACGGTGTTACTTTTTCAACTCTTGAACGCATCGGTGGAACGCCATGTGTATTGCTCGGTCTCATGACCATCAAGCGCACAGCGAAGCGCGATTCAGTTCTCAAAGGTTTAATGACAGAGGCCTACCATCGTGCGTTAATGGCGTTTCCCGATGAGGACGTGGTAGTTGGTAGTCGTTTCGCAACAGCCGATGGCATGGAAGCCTTGAAGGCAGTTACGGACATGATTCCCACATTCGGACATCGCGCCGTTGGTGAAGAACGAGCATGGGGTCGCCGCCTGGCTCGTCGTTTTGGTGTTGACTCCACTTATGACGAAAAAACTTTCATCGTTGCATCGGGCGGGCAAAGCGGTTTCCTTGACCATGAGTCGTTGAAGCCAGAAAAAATCTCACCAGAAATCACTTCCTTGTTTGAAGGCGTTAATCCGAAAAAGGGTGGCGTGTTGATTGTTCATGGTTGGACTATGGCCGAAAGCCTTGTCAAGCTCGGCGCTCGCGTCTAAGTCAGTGAACTTCGCCGACATCGTCCGTTCACGTCGGATGTCGAGATCATTTTCCGATCAAGCAGTCGATCCTGCAGTGATTGCATCGTGCATTGATTTAGCAAGCCGTGCACCAAGTGCCGGAAAGTCTCAAGGCTGGCATGTTCTGCTACTAGAGAATGACTCAACACAACGGTATTGGGATGTCGCTCTTCCTGTTGAGAGACGAGAGAGTTTTGCTTTTCCACTTTTGTTGCGTGCGCCCGTCATCGTTATCAGTATGTGTGATCCCACTGCATATCTCGAGCGTTATTCAGAATCAGACAAGAATGCGACGGGCCTTGGCGCAGGGCGCGACAAGTGGCCTGCACCGTATTGGACCATCGATGCAGCCTTTGCCACCATGACTTTTCTTCTTGCATTAGAAGATGTGAAATTGGGGGCCCTGTTTTTTGCTCACTCGAATGAAGCAGGGTTGCGCAAAGAGTTCAATATTCCTGACCACATTGAAATATTGGGGACCATCGCCATTGGTCACGAAGTCAATGGTCCGAAACGACAGGGTCGAAGTGCTGATCGAATTCGTCGGTCAGTGGAGTCAATTATTCACCAGAAGAACTGGTAGCGATTCGCTCTCGCAATTCCTGTTCAGTACGAGCAGGCAGTAAACACTCTTGATTGCGGCACACGTACGCCATTCCGGTTTCGCGACCTGTCCACAACGGCGAATCAGTGGCGTCTCCCCACACCGTGACTGCATTTGGGAGCCACTGTGATCGAACTGTTGCGAGAAGAGCAGAACTGTCGCCAGGGATAACTATTTCCACAGCGCCTTCTTGTGCGAATAGGGAGGCAGCGATTGCATTGCAAAAACCTGTTGCTGCAGATGGCGCGACTCGGGCTAACAGAGCCAGTATCTGGTGTGCGTGCGTTACCAATTTCGAATCAGCCGTAATGGCAGCTAAGCGAAGAAAGGCGTACGCCGCTACTGAGTTGGCTGATGGTGTCGCATTATCCATCAGGTCTTTCTGGCGAACAATTAGTTGCTCTGAGGATGAGGCAACCGTGAATAAACCACCGTGTTCGAGGTCCCAATATTCATTGATTAACTGATGTGCGGTTTCAGTAGCAATCTGTAGCCACGTGTGAGTTGCTGTGAGTTCGTACATACGAGTCATTGCATCAACAACATGTGCCAAGTCATGGGCCAATGCACTGTGTTGTGAATGCGGTTGAGCGTCTTCTTGCCAACTTCGTGACCACGCGCCGTCTGCATTGCGTAATTCAGACACGAGGAACTGGGCATTCTTTTCTGCGACAGGAATCAAATCGAGTTGGTTGAATGCCGAAATTGATTCACACAATGACGACAGCATCATTGCGTTCCATTCGGTCAAGACTTTGTTATCAAGTCCAGGACGTGGTCGAGTTGCACGGTGATGGAAGAGACGATGTCGCGCAGATTCGATTTCCGACGAGCGTTGTAGTGAGCCACGCTGAGAAATGCGATGTGGAATCGAACGACCTTCAAAATTTCCGGGTTCGGAAATGTTCCACCACTCAAGAGCGGCATCGGCATCCTTACCAAGAACTGTTGTGACTTCATGAGGGGTCCACGTGTAAAAAGCTCCTTCTTCGGAATGTCCGTGTTGGTCAAGAGAGTCGGCATCTTCTGCGCTGTAGAAACCACCGTCAGGGTGGCGCATTTCGTTAATGACATACCCCATGATCTCCTCTGCTGTTTGGCGGTGGCGGTCATGATGTCCGATCAGCCATGCATGCGTGTATGCACGGAGAAGGAGAGCCTGGTCGTACAGCATTTTTTCAAAGTGAGGAACTAACCACTTCTCATCAACGCTGTATCGTGAGAATCCTCCACCGATGTGGTCGTACATGCCGCCAGCGGCCATTGCATCAAGAGAAGTAGTGACCATTTCGAGAAGTTGGTCATCGTGTGACCGCTGGTACAACCGCATTGCAAGATCAAGTGCAAACGTAGAAGGAAATTTCGGAGCCGTACCGAAACCACCCCAGCGTGAGTCAAAACTGTGGGTCATAGCCTGACGTGCCGTGTTGGCGAGTTCTTGTGCATCGAACTCGGCAACAGGGGTAATGCGCGCTGTCCTGCCAACAGCTTCAACAAGTGCATCAACGTTTTGCTGTAAGTCCTCACGTTTGTTACGCCATGCATCGTCAACTGCATGCATCAACTTCACAAACGAGTCTCGTGGGTAATACGTGCCTCCATAGAAAGGTTCGCCAGTTGGTGTGCAGAACACGGTCATGGGCCAGCCGCCTCTGCCTGTCATTGCTTGTACTGCGTCCATGTAAATAGCATCTACATCGGGTCGTTCTTCTCGGTCGACCTTTATGTTTACGAAGAGTTGATTCATGACTGACGCAGTTGCGTCATCTTCGAAGGATTCGTGAGCCATCACATGGCACCAGTGGCATGCCGAGTATCCAATCGATAACAGAATCGGTTTACCCGTGCGTGAAGCTTCAGCGAACGCTTCGTCACCCCACTGGAACCAGTCGACTGGGTTATCTCGGTGTTGTCGCAGGTATGGCGACGACGCCTCTGACAGTTTGTTTGTCACGCGCCCATGGCGTGAAAGCCGCCATCAACGTGAATGACTTCGCCTGTTGTCGCAGGAAACCAGTCCGACATAAGAGCAAGCACTGTCTTTGCTACAGGAATGGGGTCAGAGACGTCCCAGCCAAGAGGGGCGCGGTCATCCCAAATGTCTTCGAACTTCTTGAAACCTGGAATTGATTTTGCCGCCATTGTCTTGATGGGGCCAGCTGCAACCAAGTTGCAACGAATGCCTCGCGGCCCGAGTTCTTTCGCCAAATAGCGACTGGTGGATTCAAACGCTGACTTTGCAACTCCCATCCAGTTGTAAGCGGGCCACGCAACGGTGTTGTCGAAGTCAAGTCCGACGATGGATCCGCCAGAAGACATCAACGGAAGAAATGCATCAACAAGTGTCTTTAATGAATAGGCAGAAATTTGCATAGCGATTGCTACGTCACTCCATTGCGCTGCCAAAAAGTCGTCACCAAGGCACACCTCGGGGGCAAAGCCAATTGCATGTAGCACTCCATCGACGTGTCCTAATGATGCGCGCACTTGTTCTCGAACAGATTCGACGTGTTCTGGCACTGTGACATCAAACTCAAAGACATCAACGGGAGAATCAAGCCTACGTGCAGATCGCTGCGTCAGCGAGAGCGCGCGTCCGGCGCCTGTGAGTACAACTTGAGCGCCTTCTCGTTGGGCTAATTGCGCAACACTGAATGCCAAAGAGGCATCGGTCAAGACACCTGTCACAACGATTTTTTTGCCTTCAAGAAGTCCCATTCATATGACCGTAGTTCGCTAGGGGTCTATGTGTAAGGCTCTACGGAATGCGTATTGGAATATTGGGCGGTACCGGACCCGCTGGAAGTGCCCTCGGGGCGCGCCTTGCTTCGGTTGGATATGACGTCGTTATCGGATCTCGGTCCAAAGAGCGTGCCTCGCAAGTCTGTGATGCGCTGAAAGCCAAGTGGCCAAATCTGGATCTCGGCTTGAATGGCGGCGACAATGATGATGCGTCCGCATGTGATGTCGTGGTTCTCGCCACGCCATGGGATTCGGCTGCAACGACGGCTCGTGATCACATTGATTTGTTACGTGGCAAAGTAATCGTGAGTATGGCGAATGCGCTCGTGCGAGTGGGGCATGAATTTCAGCCACTCTTGCCACCTCGTGGCAGTGTTGCTGCTCATGTACAAGCCGCAGTACCTGAATGCCGGGTTGTGGCCGCTTTTCACCATCTGCCTGCAACGGAACTGGGACATCTCGGAGACCCAATTGATTCCGATGTGCTGATTTGTTCTGACAGCGCAGACGCACGAACAATTGTGATGGACATCACAGCGCATATCCCGGGATGCCGTCCGCTCGATGCCGGCGAATTATCAAATGCAACCGCAATCGAAGCATTTACGGCTGTTCTTTTGCAATTGAATGTTCGCTACAAGACACGAGTTGCACCGAAACTGACGGGTATCACGAAAGATCCTCGAGCGAAGGCTCAATAAATATGTCAATGCGTTTGTACGACACTGCGCGGCGTGACATCGTGCCATTTACTCCAAACGAGATGGTTCTGATGTATACCTGCGGTATTACCCCGTATGACGCGACTCATTTGGGTCATGCATCAACTTTTCTTTTCTACGACATTTTACAACGGCGTCTGATTGACCTTGGGCACACTGTTCGATGCGTGCGCAACGTCACTGATGTTGATGACCCTTTGTTTGCGAAAGCGAGAGAACTCGGTGTTCATTATCTAGATCTAGCTGCAGGCGAAGAGGCGCGTTTTAATCGCGACATGGAAGCACTCGAGATGTTGCCTGCGTACAGCACACCGCGCGCTTCATCGGCCATTACTGATATTCGCAAGTTCATTGGGCTTGTTCTCGAGCGTGGTTTTGCCTATGCCGTCGGCGGATCTGTGTATTTCGATGTCACGAAAGTTCCGACATTCGGAGAAGTGTCGCATTACAGCCACGAACAGATGCTTGAATTCGCCCGTCAACGCGGCGGCAATGTGGATGATCCCCAGAAACGAAACCCACTCGACTTTGTGTTGTGGCACCCATCGGCTACCGATGAACCTGCTTGGGATGCAACGTGGGGCGCAGGTCGACCTGGTTGGCATATCGAATGCTCAGCACTTGCATTGCGTGACCTCGGCACCACTATTGATTTGCATGGCGGCGGAAGCGACCTGATATTTCCCCATCATGAATGTGAACGAGCACAGTCTGAAGCTGCGACGGGCGAAACATTTGTGAAGCATTGGATGCACGTGGCAATGGTTTTTAAAGACGGCGAGAAAATGTCAAAGAGTCTCGGCAACTTGGTTTTTGTTGATCAGTTGCGAACGTTGTGGGATCCTCGTTCAATTCGCATCGCCATTATTGAACACCACTACCGCAAGGAATGGGAATGGGATGAAAACCTGATGCCCCGTAGTTCAGCGCGACTGACACGGTGGGTTGCTTCGGTCGGAGGAACTCAATCCGATCTTTTGGATTCGGTAAGAGCGTGTCTTGATAGTGACCTTGATACACCTGGTGCACTTGCCCTGATCGATGCCGCCGCCGCTAACGGTGCCGACGTCAGTACCTCAGCGGCTCTCTTGGGAGTCGAATTGCTCACCCCTGTCGGGCCTCGCTAATAATTGCTTTCGCCCGTCGTGCGGTTTCGAAATCACGAGTATTATGTGCCAAGCATGGCAACACATTCGGACTCACAGTCATCAGTTGATGATCTGGTACTGCCTACATCCAGCCGAGCCCAACCGCGAGCGCGAGCGCTTCTGCGGCCACTCACCACAAAGTTGTGGAAGTTTCATTTTGAAGGCTTTGAAAATCTTCCCGAGTCCGGACCAGCCATTTTGTGTCCGAACCACATCAGCTTTCTTGACTCGGTTTTCACCATGGTGCATGCAGGCCGTCAAATCAGTTTTGTCGGCAAGGCTGAATACATGGATTCCTGGAAGACAAAATATTTGTTTCCTGCCCTTGGCATGATTCCGATCGATCGTTCGGGAGGATCAAAAAGTGAAGGGGCCCTCTTGGCGGCTGAGGCAGTATTGCGGCGTGGGGAACTTTTTGGCATTTTCCCCGAAGGAACGCGCAGCAGAGATGGCATGTTGTACAAAGGTCATACCGGAGCAGCACGTCTTGCCATGAAAGTTGGCTGCCCAATTCTGCCTGTCGGGATTATTGGTACTCGAGAGATCCAACCACCTGACACTCTGATGCCGCGTTTAGGACGTGAATGCACAATCAAAATCGGCGCACCTATTGAAGTGTCCCGCTATCGCGACAGAGCAGACGACCACATGGTGCTACGAGAAATCACCGATGAGCTGATGTTCGAGATCCAAGCTCTGACAGGGCAGGAATATCGCAATGTCTATGCCACCAAACGTGCAGAGAGCATCCCAACGGACCAGGCCGTGTTGAATCACAGCTAAATAGACCCGAGCCGACACTCTCGCCAGCCGTAGAATGGTCGTCTCATGTCAGAGATTTCAGTACTTCTTCCCGATGGCTCCTCGCGTGCATTGCCCGCAGGCTCATCGATCGCCGATTTAGCGGCCTCTATCGGCTCTCGGCTTGCTAAGGCTGCTGTGGCCGGAACAGTCGATGGCGATGAAGTTGACTTGACGGTCCCGTTGTTTGACGGAGCCACGGTGTCGATTATTACGGCTGACTCTGATGCTGGTCGTCACGTACTGCGCCACTCCACTGCACATGTGCTGGCACAAGCAGTTGTGCAGTTGTTTGACGGAGCTCACTTCACAATTGGTCCTGCAATTGAAGACGGCTTTTATTACGACTTTGCGTTGCCAAATAACAAGACATTTTCTGATGATGATTTGGCGGCTATCGAAAAGCGCATGCGCGAGATTATAAAGGCAAATCAGCCGTTCACTCGTTCTGAGGTTTCAGTAAAAGAGGCTTTGGCCGTATTTGCTACTCAACCGTACAAGTGCGAAATTATTGAACGCGTAACATCGGGTGCCGCTGATGGAAGCGATGTTGGCGAAGTGGGAAGTGCTGACTCAGTCAGTCTGTATCGCAACTCTGATTCGTTCGTTGACTTGTGTCGCGGACCTCACGTACCTTCAACATCGCGCCTTGGGCATTTCAGTCTCATGAAAGTTGCTGGTGCATATTGGCGTGGAAATGAAAAGGGCCCGATGTTGCAACGCATCTATGGCACCGCTTGGGAATCTGACACAGCACTGAAAGAGCACTTGCACCGCCTTGAAGAAGCAACGAAGCGCGACCATCGCCGTCTTGCAAACGAACTCGACCTTCTGTCTTTTCCTACCGAACTCGGTGGCGGTCTTGCTGTGTGGCATCCAAAGGGTGCAATCGTTCGCAAATTAATGGAGGACTACAGCCGTCAACGCCACCAAGATGGCGACTACCAGTTTGTGTACACACCGCATCTTGCGAACGCGAACTTGTTTGCTAAGTCAGGCCACCTTGATTTCTATGCAGACGGTATGTATCCGCCAATGGAGATGGATAACGGCACGTACTACATGAAACCAATGAACTGTCCGATGCACTGTCTCATTTTTGACAGTCGTCAGCGCAGTTACCGTGAACTTCCATTGCGTTTATTCGAATTAGGAAATGTGTATCGCTATGAACGCGCCGGAACTCTTCATGGACTTCTTCGTATTCGCGGGTTCACTCAAGACGACAGCCATATTTATTGCACCGAAGAGCAGATGGCGGATGAGATTTCGTCGCTTCTTGACTTCATCATGTCTGTGTTGCGCCGATTCGGGTTTAATGATTTTGAATTCAATTTGTCAACGCGCGATCCTGAAAAATCAGTGGGGTCTGATGAAATCTGGGGCAAAGCAACAGAGGCACTTCGCGAAGCGCTTGACCGACACGGTGTTGAATACAAGATCAAGGAGGGCGACGCTGCCTTCTATGGTCCGAAGATTGACATTGATGTTCGTGATGCCATTGGTCGTAAATGGCAGTTAAGTACCATTCAGTGTGACTTCAACCTGCCAGAGCGTTTCGAATTGGAATATATCGGTTCTGACGGTGCACGCCATCGTCCCATCATGTTGCATCGCGCATTGTTCGGATCAATTGAACGATTCTTCGGAGTATTAATTGAGCACTATGCCGGGGCGTTCCCGAGCTGGCTTTCACCAGAACAAGTGCGAGTGCTTCCGGTTGCAGTGGCTCATGATGAGTATGCACAATCCGTTGTAGAGCAATTGAAGAAAGCCGGATTCCGAGTTGATATTGATCATGCAGATGAGCAACTGGGCAAGCGCATTCGAAACGCAAAGACCAGCAAAGTGCCATATGTCTTAGTGGTTGGTGATGATGACATTGCTCATCAATCAGTGGGTGTCAATCCACGCGGTGGGGAAGTAGAGCGTGACGTTTCGGTTGCAGACTTCATTACTCGTCTTGCGGCAGAGGTCGCAGAAGGCCAATTGGGCGACATTGATGTCTCTTGAGCAACTCTGGAACGGGTGGAGAGCCGAATACATCGGTACCGCCAATATGAATTCAGTGGACCCTGCGAAGTCGGTATTCACGTCAATACTTAATTCGGGGTTGTCTGACGAGGAGACTTTTGTTGTCCATCGTTCAGTTACATGTTTCGTGATTCTGAATTCATATCCGTATGCATCTGGTCATTTATTGGTATTGCCATATCGAGAAGTGGCCAATCTTGAAGAACTCACCCCTGAAGAATCGGTTGATTTATGGTCGCTCGTTACTGATGCCACGCTGGCCTTGCGGGCGTCTCATTCTCCCGATGCGCTCAATGTGGGCATTAACTTGGGTGCAGCTGCTGGTGGAAGTATTTCGCAGCATTTACATGTTCATATTGTTCCCCGTTGGAACGGTGATTCGAACTTTATGACTTCAGTAGCGTCAACCCGTACGATTCCAGAACCACTTCCCCTCACCGCATCAAAAATCCGTAATGCATGGCCGAAAGCAACACAATGACCGACGAACTACGCGACCAGCTTCCTGATGATCTGAATGCTGTCGATCATGTGGGCGCATATGATTTCCCCGACAACAGTCGACGCCGTATTCCCGGAGTCATGTATGCAATATTGGCAGTGCTATGCGTTGTTGTGTGGTCCATTGCCGATAGCAATAACTCGGCGATTATCAACAAAGGTTTGTTATTCGCAGCAGTTCTTTTAGCCGTGATGTCCATCATCACAATTTCGAGCGGCTGGCGAATGTCAATGAATGAGTCAGAGGCTCTCGTGGTTGCTACTCGTACTGCGGGTTTTGCGGTCGGACATGCATCGGCACAGCAGGTGTGGCGTGGGATTCGCAGTAAGCCAACGTGGAGAATTTTTTGTTACAGCACTGAAGATCCGCCTTTGCAGCAGGCTTTGGTGCTTATTGATGCTGTTGACGGCCATGTCGTCGAATGCTTGGTGGAAAAGAACCCCGAGGCAGAGATGCCATCTGCGGATACTGAAGGGCGATAGCGTCGCTCTATGTTTGACGGGCGTTTTCGCGCACCAATAGAGAAGGCTGTGCGCCCGGTTGGTCAATTATTGAGAAAGACAGGCATGTCGCCTGACCACCTCACCATTCTTGGAATTGTTTTCGCTGTTATTGCTGCATTCTCTATCGGGACTGGCGCTCTACGCGGTGGACTTATTCTCGTTATCTTGGCCGCAGTGCCAGACATGCTCGATGGTGCATTGGCGAAAGCGTCAGGAACCTCAAGTCAACGGGGAGCTTTTTTTGACTCTGTGGTTGACAGAGTTACGGACTCGGTCCTCTTTGGTGGCGTTGCGTGGTATTTCGCATCAGAAAAAGACCCTCATCTTGCACTACTGCCGATGGCGATCATGGGCGTGTCATCGCTCATCTCATACGAACGAGCTAAGGCCGAGTCATTGGGGTTGTACGCCAAGGGCGGATTAATGGAACGCGCTGAACGCATTGTTGTTCTCTGTATTGCATTGTTGTTTGATTCATTGCTCGTGCCGATCATGTGGATCATGTTGGTTCTTACTGTGATTACCGCCATTCAGAGGTTCGTTCAGGTGTGGCGTCAAGCAGAAGTGTCATCGACTACTCAGAAGAAACGTGATGTTCGACAGGGACGACGCATGACGCGAGTTAGTGCTCGCACCTCGCGTCGTCAATTGTCCGTTGAATCACGCCAACGTCGTCGCGCCCGTAATGGCTAGTCCGTTCGAGGATCTCGCTGACGCATTTACGGTCGGTGGCTATCGGCTTGGGTCTGTCATTGCGCGGCTAACGCCAGCGCCAATATCGCAAGGTGCTGTCTCGTTACTTGCTCCTGGTGTTGCGTTATCTCTGCGGAAACGCCGTTTCATGATTGAACGACATTTGCAACGAGTCAATCCGACACTCACAGGGTTTGCGTTACACAGAGCATCACAGCAGGCGTTTGAT
>JBAXUC010000200.1:0-2073 GCA_037129855.1 Actinomycetota bacterium
GGCTGGGCTGTTCCGTTCTCATGGTTTGGCTGGACCACCATGGACAGCGTTGATAACTGGATGAACTTTGCCGGTCCGTTGATCTTGTTCACAAAAATGATGGTCATCATGTTCTTGGTGATGTGGGTTCGATTTAGTTATCCGCGCTTGCGCGAAGATCAATTACAGCGCTTTGCATGGAAAGTTCTTATTCCTATTTCCCTCGTCAACATCATGTTGACGGCAATCTTGAAAGTGGCGTTCTGATGCCCAAAGTTCCTGGTCTGTTTAAAGGTCTTGGTGTCACACTTGGCACTTTTGCGCGCACTGTTACTCAGGGCGCCAACACCGTGCAATACCCGCACGAAAAAGAAACACCACCTATTCGCTCACGCGGAGTCATCGCCTTGCATGAAGGCAACTGCACATCGTGCATGTTGTGCGCGCGTTCGTGTCCGGACTGGTGTATCTATATCGAAGGGCATAAAGAACTTGCCCCACCACGTCGTGCTGGTGGCAAGCCGCGTCAAGTGAACATGCTGGATCGTTTTGATATTGATTATGCGTTGTGCATGTACTGCGGAATTTGTGTCGATGTGTGTCCGTTCGATGCGCTGTTCTGGAGCCCCGAGTATGAATACTCAGAACCAAGCATTGCCGACATGTTGCATGACAAAGTCAAACTCGGCGAATGGATGGAGACCGTTCCAGAAGCTCCCGAACTAGAAGTTGGTGCAGACAAAAAAGGCAAGAAATAATGTTTGCCTCTGAATTGCTGATTGCTCAAAACATTGGCTTCTTTATTATTGCTGCCCTTATGGTGGTTGGTGCATTGCGAGTGGTCACAACGAGCAACGTGGTGCATGCGGCGCTGTGGCTGGTGGTTGTATTGGCTGGTGCAGCTGCACAATATGTGCTGCTGGCCGCTGAGTTTGTGGCAGTCACACAAGTTCTTGTATATATCGGTGCGGTCATGGTGTTGTTTTTGTTTGGCACCATGCTCACTCGCGCACGTATCGGTGCGGAGTCTGACCTCAATAACAAAAACTGGTTCGTCGGTCTTCCAGTTGCGCTCACGTTGTTGGCTGCAATGTTGATTGCGTTGCGAGACGGATTCGGCAATGAAAAACTCCCTGCGGACGCTCCGCTTGTGTCGACGCAAGTGTTGTCTGACCAGATTTTTGGTCCTTACTTGTTGCCTTTTTGGGCGTTGTCATTTGTTCTCCTCGCCGCAGTTATCGGGGCTATTGTGTTGGCGCGTAGGGACTGACTATGTTGCTAAACGAGTTTCTTTTTCTTGGCGCGATTCTGTTTTGTATCGGGGTCTACGGCGTTATTGTGCGCAAGAACGCCGTGTTGGTGCTGATGTCTATCGAACTAATTCTCAACTCAGTCAATATCAACCTGCTGGCTTTTTCGTTGCGCAACGGAAGCGCAGATGGTCAGACTTTTGCTTTGTATGTGATCGCCGTCGCGGCCGCAGAGGTTGGAGTCGGACTTGCCCTCGTGTTGTTGGTGTATCGCAATAGTCGCTCTATCTCGCTTGACGAGTTGTCAGAGATGAAGGGTTAAAGAGATGTTTTTTGCGGCTGAAACTGTCGAGACTGTTCTCAAATCTGGATGGTTCTTAGAACATGCGTGGTTGATTCCGCTCATGCCAGTGATTGCGTTTGTGCTGATTATTGCCTATGGCAAGAAAATGCCAATGAAAGGGAGCGAGTTTGGTATCGCATCGCTCTTGGCATCACTCGCTGTCTCTGTTGGCGCCGCCTATCAATGGATACAACGTGTCGACGGCGCAGCACCTGAGGCGTTTGTCGCACCAGTTATTAAGACATGGACATGGTGGGAGAGCGCTGGCTTCTCCTTCGGAATCGGTCAACATATTGATGGTTTGTCTTTGACATTGCTTGTAGTAGTGACCTTGATTTCAACACTGGTCGAGATTTATTCGGTTGAGTACCTTCGTGGCGATATTCGGTACACCCATTTCTTCGGGGCTCTGACTTTGTTTTCTGCAGGAATGCTCAACATGGTTCTTGCAGAGAACATGATTCAACTTATTTTGGGTTGGGAAATCATGGGAATGTGCTC
>JBAXUC010000201.1:0-2065 GCA_037129855.1 Actinomycetota bacterium
CAATGCGCTCGGTGTAGGACATCAAACGGTCATCGGGGGCGACTGTCTCACCACCCCTTGTGGCGGAAATTGTTTTCCAGATTCCGCGCAGGTCTGGGGCTCCGGCAATGAGAGGCTCTGTGCATGTGCCGAGAATGAGGGGAGGGAATGAAGTGCCGTAGCCGCCTTCAGGGGTATGGGCCACGGGGATATCGTCCGCCATGATGATCTGGACTGGGGTAGTTGAGGTTTCTTTCATTGATGTCATCGTGGTTGACGTCTCCTTGACTGCATTGTTCGAGGAAGAGCACGCCGCGAACAATGAGAGCCCGCAGACAATCATCAGTTTTAAGCGCATGGCCACATACTAACGAGAGACTTTTTGCTGATGGTTATTGAGACCTGGAGCGGGCACTCCGAGGTTGTTGTGCGTACCATGAACAGCGTGAACCTTCAAACCATATGGGTCTTTGGAGACCAGCTGAATCGCAATATCGGAGCTCTTCGCATTGCCCGCCCGGACACCCATCAGATTCTGATGGTGGAATCACGAGCCAAAGTTGCTTCTCGTCGCTGGCATATTCAGAGAGCGCATTTCATCGTCACGTCGATGCGACGTTTTGCTGATGAATTGCGAGAAGAGGGCTTCAGTGTTGACTACCAGTATGCGGATTCAATGCGCGATGGTGTCAGGCAGCATCAGGAAAAATTCGCGCCACTACAGATTTCAGTCACCGAGCCGAACAGTTTTGCTGCTCGAGAACTTGTCGCATCACTTGATGTTGACGTTGAATTGTCGGATCAGTTTCTCTGTCACCCATCAACCTTTGAGGAATTTGCAAGTGCTCGAAAAACGTTGAAGATGGAGGATTTTTACCGTTGGCAGCGAAAACGGCTGAATATCTTGATGGATGGTGACACTCCCGCAGGTGGACAGTGGAATTTTGATGAGGAGAACAGAGAGCCACCACCGAAGACTGGTCATGATCGGTGGCCGCAGCCTGTATTCGCGCCATTGGATGAGATTGATGCTGAGGTTGTGCGTGATGTATCTGAGACAACGTGGGGGGCAGCGCCGGATGGTACTTGGGCAACAAATCGCAGTGGGGCACTTGAAAGATTAAGTTTTTTTGTTGATGAATTACTGCCGATGTTTGGTGAACATGAGGATGCCATGCTGCAATCAAATTGGCACTTGGCGCATTCATTGTTGTCGCCATATCTGAATATCGGTCTTTTGTTACCAGGCGAAGTAGTGAACGCGGCACAAGAAGCATTTCGAAGTGGCAAAGTCCCCATTAACAGTGCTGAAGGATTCATCCGCCAGGTCATCGGCTGGCGCGAGTTCATGTGGAATTGTTACTGGCGCTGGATGCCTGAGTACAAGGACCTCAACGCACTTCAGGCAACCAGACCCTTGCCGCCGCTGTTTACCCGCAGCAAACCGACACCGATGCGTTGCATGCAGTCTGCTCTTGAGCATGTGCATGATCGGGCGTACGCGCACCATATTGAACGTCTGATGGTTTTAGGGAACTTTGCACTCATCGCTGGTGTCAACCCGCAACAATTCACGACGTGGATGTGGAACAGTTTTATCGATGCAGCCGAATGGGTCATGGTTCCCAATGTCATTGGAATGTCACAATTTGCTGATGGGGGAATGCTGGCGACAAAGCCATATGCCAGTGGTGGGGCTTATATCGATCGGATGAGCGACCACTGCAAAGGATGCGTCTTTGACCGTAAGAAGCGAGTGGGTGAAGATGCCTGTCCTTTCACGGTGTTGTATTGGGATTTTTTCTTGCGCCATGCTGAGGTATTTGTAAAAAACCCACGTGTGGCCCGCCAGGTTCGCGCAGGACAACAACTCTCTGACAGCGACGAAGTACGTGAGACGGCACGTGTCATTCTCGCAAGACTCGATAGTGGGGACCTTTAAACAAGGCAACTGAGTGCCGAGGTACTGAGAACCCTTACGAAATCACCTATTGTTTGGCAAGTTAGTGCGTTTTCTTAGAGCGGGGCGATCTTGAAAAAAATTGAGCGTGAATTCATTCGGCGGGCAGTTGAAGCTTCGGATCTG
>JBAXUC010000202.1:0-2063 GCA_037129855.1 Actinomycetota bacterium
CTGAAGAGTTGCGCAAAAATTTTGATGCGAACCTTCGAATCGTTCATCCACTTCACGTAACGCCAGACAACCTGTGGCAACGCGATACGGAAGCCTGCTGCAACGTACGCAAAGTGTTGCCCTTGAATGCTGTGCTGTCAGAAAAGACTGGTTGGGTCACCGGCGTTCGTCGCATTGATGGTCCCACTCGCGCAGAGACTCCAGTCGTGTCGCTTGATGCAGTGCGCAATGTTCTGAAGATCAACCCACTGGCGCTGTACAGCGACGAAGAGATGGAAAGGTACGAGTTCCTCCATGAATTACCACGCAATCCATTGAAAGATCGTGGATATCCAAGCATCGGGTGTTGGCCATGTACCAAGCCAGTTGCTGAAGGTGAAGACAAACGCGCTGGCCGCTGGGCTGGGCAAGCAAAAACCGAGTGCGGATTGCACATCTAGAAATCGAAGAACAATTAGGAGACGCGCATGAGTGCAGTGACATCACAGAACGAATTAGAAATACTTGCAAGCCGATCACATCTTGATCGTCTTGAGTCAGAAGCAATCACCATCATCAGAGAAGTGGTATCTGGCTGCGAGTCACCTGTGTTGTTGTTCTCTGGCGGAAAAGATTCGGCAGTGTTGCTATGGCTTGCCATTAAGGCATTTGCACCAGCGCGCTTGCCATTCCCGGTTATGCAGGTAGATACTGGCCATAACTTTCCGGAAGTAATTGAATACAGAGACGAATTTGTACGGAAGTACGGCTTGGAATTAGTAGTGGCATCAGTGCAAGAAAGTATTGATAGGGGAGATATCCCAGATCCAGGTCCAACGGGAAGTCGCAATCGTCAACAAGCTGTCACTCTTCTCACAGCTATTCGAACCCATAAGTTCGATGCAGCTTTTGGTGGCGGACGCCGCGACGAAGATAAGGCACGCGCCAAGGAGCGCATTCTGAGTTTCCGTGACAAAAAGGGCGGCTGGGAGCCACGTATGCAGCGCCCGGAGCCATGGAACATTTTGAATCCACGCATTGTGAAGGGCGAACACCTTCGTGCTTTCCCAATCTCCAACTGGACTGAGCTTGATATCTGGGAATACATCGCTCGCGAAGAGATTCCATTGCCAACTATCTATTTCTCCCACGAACGCACTGTCATCGAGCGCGATGGCATGTTGCTGTCTGTTGGTGGCCCTGTAGTCCCAGAAGATGGCGAAGTTCCCCGCAAAGAAATCGTGCGGTATCGCACGGTGGGAGACATGAGCTGCACAGGCGCAGTTCGTTCCACAGCCACGAGTTATGAAGATGTGCTTGCTGAGGTCTCAACAGCACACATCACCGAGCGTGGCGCCACTCGCGCTGATGATAATTTCAGTGAATCTGCAATGGAAGACCGCAAGCGCGAGGGGTACTTCTAATGACTGCTACTTCAACAGCGTCAAATACGCAGGTTCGTATAGCCACTATCGGTTCAGTAGACGATGGTAAGAGCACGCTGATTGGTCGATTGCTTCATGACTCAAAAGGTATTTTTGAAGATCAGCTCAGTGCTGTTACTAAAGCCAGCCGCCGCTACGGCGACGGCACATTTAACCTGGCTCTACTAACTGACGGTCTGCGTGCAGAGCGTGAACAAGGCATCACAATTGATGTTGCATACCGTTACTTTGCAACTCCAAAGCGGAGTTTTGTATTGGCAGATACTCCAGGCCATGCTCAGTTCACTCGCAACATGGTGACTGGTGCTTCTGTTAGCGACATCGCCATCGTTCTTGTTGATGCTCGTCATGGTGTCGTGGAACAAACCAGACGTCATGTCTCTATTGCGGCGTTGCTTGGTGTTTCTCACTTGGTTCTTGCTGTCAACAAGATGGATTTGGTGAATTGGGATGAAACAGTCTTTGACACCGTGGTAACGGACGTTGCAGCAATTGTTTCCACGCTCGGATCTTCGGTACCCATTCACCCCATTCCTATTTGTGCAACAGATGGGGAAAATGTGGTTGATGCTGGCGACAAGACGCCGTGGTACGAAGGCCCGTCAGTTCTTGAACTGCTGGAGACTCTCGACATCACTC
>JBAXUC010000203.1:0-2033 GCA_037129855.1 Actinomycetota bacterium
CGAAACACTGTGTCGCTCGTTGCGCCCATCGGATCAAAATGGCCTTGGTATACAAAACGAGCATAAGACGCGACAATTGCCGTAATCGCAAGAATTGTTGAGTCCAGTACAAACTGAATAATTGAACTTATTGGATAAAAAGAATTTGACCTGGCAATTCGAAGCAAGAGCCTCACGAGTCGGGAATTATTCATAACGGTTATTTGCTTGAGCCTATTCTGCTACGAGAAGCGCGCCGAGAATCTGGTTTCCAGAGCGCTGCAGGATTTCAATTGCATTCTGCACGTCGCGAGAAGTACTCAAGTTTCTGTGCGCAACTAATACATATGAACTTGTGTTATCCACAAGCTCCTCAACCGACATTGAACGAGCATCAGACTTCATGGACAATGCAAGATGGGTTGTTAGTGTCGTCGACTCTAATGACTTCAGTGCTTTGTTGATTATGGTGCTCATTCCAATTGGTAGAAGAGTCACCTTGGTTGATTGCAAGGCGCGAGCTTGAACGATTATGGCAGCAGCAACTTGGGACGAACTAGCAGGTGAGTAATCGCTGTCAATCTCACCGAGATATGCAAGCTTGTGGATTGCATCCTGTAGTTTTCGAGCAGATCGAATCTTGTCATCAGTGGCTGTTAGCTGCAATATGATCAAAATCGCAAAGACGAGCCCCACTGCTAGACCAAATACATAGGTTGAGACTTTAACGGTAGACACAGTGCCACCAGATGTTTCGACTATTTCACTCACGTACGCCAACTCACCAGTAATCGAATCGCTGGACTGCTTAATTGCATCAACCTGAAGTTGAAGTGGAAATTGATCAGACATTGATATTGCCAAAACGGATCGGATTTGTGTCTCAAGTTGCAGCAATCCCGTGGTGATTGCCACACGTCGTTCGTTCTTTACTTTTTGCACATACACATCAATGGCCTGATCACACTGTTGGCGGTCTGGTGCAGAGCATGTAAATGCATAATTGGCAGCCCCATTGCTGGAGACGGTAAAGACCTGTTTGCCATCTCCATCTGCGGCTGCCAGCATCGAGACCTGGGGTTCTGCACGTGTAACCGAAACCGCCGGAAGGTCTTGTGAAATCGCGAGCAAAAGTTGTGGCCCTTCAGCGCGGACTATGGCGAGTTGGTTCTGAAAACTTGGGAATTCTTTAATCGCATCTAGATCAACACCAAATGAAGCGAGTCCAGCAGTTTCATCCTTCGCCCCGTAAATCTTGTTGACAGTAATTGAGGTCGGACTATTTTGCAGATCACTTTCTTGGGCAAACATCAATCCAGCACTGACAAAAAGACATATTGGCACTATCCACCAACGCATCCGAATGACTTGCCAAATCGATCTCAGTTCAATTTGAGGGATTTCTTTGGTCAATGGCCCCATAGGTTTTAAGCCTACCAAGTGGGCCCTACAGCCTGAGTTGACGCAATGAATTCAGAGGTTCATCATTGGACAGGGTTGCGCGTGTCACGATGGTTGTGTGGATGACTTAGAACGGATTCTTGGATATGCCGATGCGATTGATGAGCGCACGCCGATAACCAAGGTTGCCGATGAATTATTTGTGATGTCGTGTTGGACGCCACAGTTTTGTATCGCCCTCATTAAAGCGGCGGAAGCAGCAGGTGGTTTTTCTGCTCAACCCGGCGACCCTGTGCCTGGTCATGAAATCTCTCTAGCATTAATTAGTCCACGTTTATTTGAGGCTGTGCAAGACGACATGGGTTTGCGCATCTGGCCGCAACTGAAACAACACTGGCCACTCATTGATTATCACGGAATCAACGATGTATTCATCATCAAATACGAAAAGGGCGGTCAGGAAGAATTGCGGCAACATCACGATGTGGCGCAAGTGTCAGCGAGCGTCAAACTCAACGACACCTACGAGGGTGCATTGTTGGATTTTCCGCGCCAGAACTTTACGAACGCACAATTGCCGGTTGGTTCACTCTTGGCGTGGCCAAGTTTGGTTACACATCCGCATGGCAGCACACCGATCACGAGTGGCGTCA
>JBAXUC010000204.1:0-2022 GCA_037129855.1 Actinomycetota bacterium
TCCAGGTTGTAAATGACTCGCCTGCAGCAGTGCTGATCTGTCCGTTTGTACCGCTAACCATGAACTGTTGTTTACTTGGTAAGGCAAATGAACTCACCGCGTGTGCAGTGATGTTGTTATTGATACGCACATTTACATCAGTAGTGAGATCAATACCGGTTGGGCCCACTGTGCGTGCAAGTTCCGTAATTGAGAAATCCGATGCACCCTTGGTGAGTGCCACCCATGCGTGAGCTTGGTAACAGCCCACATCAAGTAACGCTCCACCACCCATTGATGGGCTGAGTCGATAGTTGTCTGTCATTTCAGACGTGAATGTAAATGCCGTCTCAATGTGCTGAATATCTCCGATTGCCCCATTTGCAACAAGGGCAACCATGCGAGCAAACCGTGGGTGCCATCTGCCCCACACCGCTTCGATCAGCAGCCGACCATTGCTGGCGGCGGTATCAAACATGGCGGCCGTTTCAATGGCGTTTAGTCCCAGGGGTTTTTCACAGAGAACGTGCTTGCCCGCCTCGAGCGACTTTGTTACCCATTCAATATGTTGGCTGTTTGACAAGCTGATGTAGACGGCATCAACACGCTCATCCGCTAAAAGACCGTCATACGTTGCATGCACTCGTTCTGGTTCAAGAGTTGCAGACCGCTGCTCATCGCGACTGGCGACTGCATATAAGTGTGCTCCGCGCGACGTGTGCACTGCTGGGGCGAGACCACGACTAGCAACAAAGCCAGCGCCAAGAAAGCCCCAGTTAACTGTCACGTGTTATGACCGACAGAGCCTTGGTACAACAGGCATCGCGTTTTGAGTGGCGGATTCTTCAGCAGCTTGCATAATTGCCACAACATTGCGTGACTGAATTGCATTGACTTCCATTGGAGTTCCGTTGTTAATGAACTCAACAATGGAACGGTGGAACTCGTGTGGCTGAAGCGGCTGAAGTGGTGCAACACGCGATGTTCCATCAATATGGTGCACGGTCAAGATTGCTGGCAAGTCGGCAACCGCTGGCTCACCTGCTGGGTCCCAATCACCAATGATTGCTCCCTCGGTGCCGAGCACATAGAACTTCGGCTTGCGAGCAGCCGCAAGATCGGAATGAACAAACGTTGCTTGCTTGCCATTTGTGAATGTCACTGTGACATGTGCGTGGTCTGCGTTTGTTGCATGAGTCCAAACGCGCTTGTGGTTTTGTCCACTGACATGAGCAACATCATCAGGAATGATGTTCAGAATCTGATCAAGGAAATGACTGCCCCAATCGAAAATTGCACCGCCAGATACTTCGGCATTCGAATGCCAATAATCGCATGGGCGTGAGTACCCGCCAACAAAACTGTCGTAGTGGTACACGTCGCCGATTTCACCAGAGCGAATGATTTCACGCATCGTGACAAAGTCGTCATCAAATCTGCGATTTTGATACACCACAAGCATGAGATTCTTAGCTGATGCAAGCGCAATCAACTCATCGCATTGATCAGCAGTGAGTGCCATCGGCTTTTCAAGAACCACATGAATGCCACGCACCAGTGATTCCTTCGCCCACTGGAAATGACTATTCGGAGGAGTCGAAATTACGACTAGATCGAGAAGACCCGAATCAAGCATTTCGGTGGAGTCACTAAATGCGGTTGCCTGCGGGGCAAGTTCCATAGCTGCTTCAACACGTTCCGGATTGGTGTCACACACTGCCAATAGTTCGAGACCATCTGTGTTCTGGACTGCCAGGTTGTGCTCATGTCCGATTGCACCATAAGCAAGGAGACCGACGCGAATAGTGCCTAATTTCATTGCCATTAACCCTATCTGCGCCCTATGTATAAGTGAAAACCCACGTAGCACCGCTACACAAACCTTTACGCTCACTGTCAGGCTGTCGTGTGCGCAGGGTGGGTTATGCACCGTTGGTGTGGACACTGGCCCTGGTGGTGGCATCGTGTTTTATTACTCAGCAACAGCATTCACATCAACAGGCTCGGCCTGTGGCACTAACTGCCACTATCTTGAAGCTGCAC
>JBAXUC010000205.1:0-2001 GCA_037129855.1 Actinomycetota bacterium
CAATGACTCCGGTTGAAGCGATGAGAACTTCGCTGCTGTTCAGTCCGAGTGCAGATGCGACTGATGACGTGACTTCTTCAGCGTGACGCATTCCTTCTTCGCCGGTTGCCACGTTGGCGTTCTTTGAAATCACCACAACTGCTCGAGCCGACAGATCGGCCACGTTGCGCCGAGAGATCACAACACTCGGACCAGCAAACCTGCTCTGGGTGAACACCCCTGCTGCTGAACATGGGCCGTCAGCCATTACGACCGTGAAGTCTTTCGTTGCATCCTTCACTCCGACATTGGTGACGAAGGAGGAAAAGCCGAGGGGAAGAGCAGTAGTCACGACAATTGTGTTTAGCACCCCGAAGGCCTTGTTGGGGGTTTAGATTTGATTCGTGCGCACAATCGTGGTCAATGGAACCGTTATCAATGCCGAAGGACGGGTAGCCGCCGATGTGGTCATCGAGGGCGAGCGCATTGTTTCTGTAGTTCCACGCTCCGCTAACGCCCTAATGCCAGGTCCGGATGACACGGTGATTGATGCGGCCGGCTGTTTCGTGATTCCGGGCGGAGTAGATGCCCACGTTCACATGCAACTTGATACGGGCACCATGGTCTCGTCTGACTCTTTTGAGTCAGGCACGATTGCAGCTGCTCATGGTGGCACCACCACCATTATTGATTTCTCCGAACAACGTGTTGGTGGCAAAGTGCTCACCGCATTTGAGTCTCGATTCGCAGAAGCAGAATCACAATGTGTGATTGACTGGGGATTGCATCAAGTTCTCGGCGGAGTCGATGCACAAGCGCTTATTGATACACGGTCACTTGTTGAACGTGAAGGTGTTGCTTCAATCAAGTTGTTCATGGCTTACCCAGGACGTCTGTATTCCGATGACGGGCAAATATTGCGTGCGTTACAGATGTGTGCTGACACCGGAATGATGGCAATGGTTCATGCGGAAAATGGTTTGGCCATTGACGTGCTGATTGAACAAGCAATTGCTGCCGGCAACACAGGGCCTGAATTTCATTCACTCACTCGTCCGCCAGAACTTGAAGCTGAAGCGGTGCATCGTGCTGCAGTGTTGGCGCGAGTTGCAGGCAATGCACCTTTGTACATCGTGCACTTGTCTAGTTCGCACGCATTGCGAGAAGTTGTAGAAGCCCGGTCGCGTGGAACGAATATTTTCGCGGAGACATGCCCGCAGTACTTGCACCTTTCACTGGAGGAACATTTGGGGCAAGGTTGGCCAAATGGAGCTGGTTTCATTTGTTCCACGCCGTTGCGCTCTCGCCATGACCATCATCAGGCAGATCTGTGGGAAGGTCTACGTGTTGACCAACTCGCAGTTGTTAGTACCGACCATTGCCCGTTCTGCTTGCGCGAGCAGAAGTTGGCGAATGGTGAAGCGTTCAATGTGGTGCCAAACGGAATTGGTGGCGTCGAGCATCGAATGGACTTGGTGTACCAAGGCGTTGTCGCAGGCCATATCAGTGAAGAGCGATGGGTTGAAGTGTGCGCCACTGCGCCTGCGCGATTGTTTGGCCTCGCCGCCAAAGGTGTTCTTGCAGAGGGTTATGACGCCGACGTTGTTATCTACGATCCGAACGCAACATCAGCACTTAGCGCGAAAACTCACCATATGAATCTTGACTATTCAGCGTATGAAGGTGTCAGTGTGCAAGGTGGTGTGCGAACTGTGCTGTCACGTGGCGAGGTAATTGTTGACAAAGGCACCTTCCTTGGTCGTGTTGGTCGCGGAAAGTATTTACGACGCGGAATATCGCGTCATATTCATTAAGCGAATTTCTTCACCAAGTTTTCGAGAGTTTTCTCCATGTATTTTGCATTTTCTTGAGGAGACTTACGCAGTTTTAGAATGAGCGGCGACTTTGACTTGTTCCAGTCGAACTGTTCGGTGACTTTTGTGCCGCCATCCACTGGTTCCAGGATGTAACGCCAAATGTGTCCGCCGAAATGGCGCCACCCAATTGTCTTGCATTCTTCAA
>JBAXUC010000206.1:0-1999 GCA_037129855.1 Actinomycetota bacterium
TTACTGATCCTGTTCTCAACGCAAAACTAACACCTGACTACACAATGGGTTGTAAGCGAATTTTGATAACGAACTACTTTTACCCAGCAATCGCTCAGCCAAATGTTGACCTGATTACTGAGGGCATAGACAGAATTGAATCAAACGGTGTAAGAACCAAAGATGGAGTGCTGCACGAAGCTGAAATTCTCATCTGCGCAACCGGCTTCTACGTGACAGATAGCCCCGTAGGAAAACTTGTCCATGGTCTTGATGGCGCAATACTTGCTGACTCTTATTTAGGTGACATGCCTAACTACTTAGGAAGTTCATTCTCTAAATTTCCAAATCTCTTCATGATGGGTGGCCCAAACACATCACTCGGACACAACTCAATTGTTTTCATGCATGAGAGTCAGCTCAATTACATTGTTCCAGCGATTAAGTACTCGCTAAAGAAGAAAGCAGTTGTCAGCCCAAAAGAAGCAAACGCAATTGAGTGGACTAAGGCAATTCGAGCCAAAACATCAAGCACTGTTTGGGGCACTGGATGTAAGAGTTGGTACCTAAATGCCAGTGGCGAGAACACAACAGTGTGGCCGGATCAAACGTTTCGGTTCCGTAAGTCAACTCGTGGCTTTAAGAAACAGGACCACGACATCACCGTATAAATAAAAAAGTCCCGTCGCTTCCCAGCGGCGGGCACTCTTTTATGAAACTTTGAACTAGTCCAAAGTGATTGGTGCGTCGATGTCGACTTCGACAGCTCCAACAACGTCTGGCAAAAGCGCATCTGCCATACGTTCACGAACACGGCCATCAATTTCTGCCATGATCGCTGGGTTGTCATGCAAGAAGTTTTTAACGTTCTCACGACCTTGACCCATTTGTTCACCTTCATAGGTAAACCAAGCTCCAGCCTTCTTTACGAAGCCGAGTTCAACAGCAACATCAAGAACTGATCCTTCACGGCTAATTCCATGACCGTACATGATGTCGAATTCAGCCTGCTTAAACGGTGCAGCGCACTTGTTCTTAACAACCTTCACGCGTGTACGGTTACCAACAACATCAGTTCCATCCTTGATTGATTCGATACGACGAATGTCGAGACGAACTGATGCGTAGAACTTAAGCGCACGCCCACCAGGCGTTACTTCAGGTGAACCGTACATGACACCAATCTTTTCGCGAAGTTGGTTAATGAACACTGCAACAGTGTTTGACTTTGAAAGACCACCAGTGAGTTTACGAAGCGCTTGGCTCATTAGACGAGCCTGAAGACCTACGTGTGTGTCTCCCATGTCTCCTTCGATTTCCGCACGCGGAGTAAGGGCTGCAACTGAGTCAATGATGAGAACATCAAGCGCACCAGAACGAATAAGCATGTCGGCAATTTCTAGTGCTTGCTCTCCAGTATCTGGCTGTGAGATGAGAAGGTCATCTACGTTAACGCCAATGGCTCGTGCGTAGACCGGATCCATTGCGTGTTCCGCATCGATGTAGGCACACACTCCACCGTTGCGCTGAGCTTCAGCGACAACGTGCATTGCGAGGGTTGACTTACCTGAAGACTCAGGTCCGTAGAGTTCAATAATTCGGCCACGTGGAAGACCACCAATGCCGAGTGCCATGTCGAGTGCGAGTGCACCAGTTGGAATTGATTCGATATTCATGTGTAGGTTTTCGCCCATACGCATGATTGATCCTTTGCCGAACTGCTTCTCGATCTGGCCAAGTGCGGCTTCTAGGGCCTTTGCACGGTCATCGGTTGCCATTGGTTTCTCCTTGTTTTTTGTCATGCAGTCAAATTAGGTAGCTGCTGTGACATTAGGTATTTTCTGCCTGATTTCACGGTACTACGAACAAGTGTTCGTATCAAGGATTATTTGTGAAAATCTTTGAAAAGCCTATATCTAAAGGCTAATCAGCAAGTGCTTGGTATACCAAGGTCTGAAGTTCACGGCGAATTGGGTACGTAGAGCTCGGCATCAGCTGGGTGAAAAAGCTCACTGTGATG
>JBAXUC010000207.1:0-1988 GCA_037129855.1 Actinomycetota bacterium
AACAAATTGCCAGCGCACATGGAATGGTTCTGTGCACTTGGTGTTGTAGTGACACTGGTGTGGTTGTACCTAGAGATCTTGCGCTTGTTGTCGAAACTGCGCGAGCGCTAGAGACGCCGCCTTAGGCGGTAACAGACAATGTGTTGATGCTCAGTGCGCTCAGCTCGGCCCATGTGGTGTTTGCTGTGTTCCACACTTGTTCAAACGCCGCGTCAACAGCGTCTGAGAAACCGTGACGATTGCGGAAGTTGTACACCCACGCTTGTTTGTTCACTTGAATGTCCATGTGTGCGATGCGACCCATGATGTATGTATCCCAGACAGCTGCTTGTGGCAACGACAACTCTGTGTCAGCCGGCGCATCTGCAAAGCCACCCCGTAACCGATCGCGTGCTCGCAACATGCCGCGTGCCATGGTGATGGTGGTGTTCAGTTCGCTTTGCTGACGAGGCCGACGCGTATCTTCCATAGCGCCGGAGTGCGGTGCAATTGTGATGAGCGAATCTGTGACATCAATGTCAATCCGCGTCAACGCCGAATTCTCATTGATCGCAATGAGAATGTCAATGTCATCGAGGCCAAGCTGAGTTGCCATGTGCTCTGCAATACGCGCGGTGTACGCAGTATCGAAAGCAACGAAGTTATAAGTATCTGGGGTGACCGTAAGGGTCATGATTAGTTAGAGGCTGCGGCTTGCTTCTCGCGAAGTTGCGCCTTGCGCTCATTGAGGGCTTGCATTCCGAGGTCTGCAATGTGGTCATTTTCATCTTCGGTGAAACCAGCAAGTTCGCGGAATCGTCGAGCAATAGCAAAACTTGATTCTTCAGAGTCGCTGCGGCTTCCACCGTACGAGAACATCTTGTCGACGATGCCTTGGAACTCAAGAGCCTTCTTGCGACGCTCTGGATCGTTCTCTGTAATTTTACGCAACCAGTCGCTGCCCATTTTCACGTGCGTTACTTCGTCTGCAAGCATCCAGTCTTCACAGAACTCGAGGTACGGGTCGCCTGCAAGTTCGCCGAACTCTTTCATAGTGGTGAACACGTCAATAGCAAGACCTTCAAGCGCGCGGTTCACGCCAGCAAGACGAAGCACTGGGTCGTTCGAGCATGCAGCTTGGAAGAGCACGGTGTTCTCGGCATATTGACCGATCTCGCTACCCATCCAGTCGCTGAGCTTCAGACTGATTTCAACGTGACGAGCTTCGTCCCACGCTTGGCGAGCCATGTCGAGTTTGAGTTCGAATGGTGCTTCTTCACCAGTGGTGAAGTCCCAACATGTACGGCCGGCACCTTCGAGCGCTTGAATTTCACCAACGAAAATACCGTGCATCAGTGCACGTGCAGCTTCACTGGCATCAGGTCGCGCTGGTGTCAGGCGATTTGAGCGTCGCGATTTTTCAGAATCGGCGAGGAGCGCAACTCGGCCATCGGCCATGCGATCTGCTTGTGTGATTTGGTTGAAACGCTCGTCGCGTGCCAACTCTTCAACTGGCATAAATTTTTTCATGACATTGCTCCTTGTGGTGCTTGGGTGTTGATTCCGATGCTTCCGTGACCAGCGATACCGCCAGCCTCGAGCATAAGTTTTTCGAGCTTTGCTTGGTGAGCTGCAGCGCGATCGACGTGGTCTGGAGTTTCGAGCAGCGACTGGATGAGCATTTCGCCATCGCGCCAATCTTCGAACTCGTCTTGCAAAATAAACTTCAGTGACCGAATGGTTGGCATGTCGGTGATTTCACTGGTGTTGTTGAGGTGGTACGTGTACGCCGAAATGAAGTGGGGGATATACACGCGGTACACGCCAACAAGTTTTTCAATAGTGAGACTTGGGTCTTCAGGCTCAGTCATTGCATCGACAAAACGCACGAGTGCATCGTTGGCCGGAAGAGTGAGGCGAGCGGGGTTCATTTCGCGAAGTTCTGGCAAACGCTTGTGCCACAGTTCTGCGTGCCATGCATGCTTGTAGCAATGCGTACCAAGACGAAG
>JBAXUC010000208.1:0-1939 GCA_037129855.1 Actinomycetota bacterium
GTATGCGCTCCTGGCAGGAAGAAGTCTTCGCCCGCTTCATGACGCTGTGCCACTACGACTCGCTGGCGCCATACATCGTGTGGTGTTGCAGGGTAAAGACGATCGACTAGCGCGCCACTACCCGAGCATGGGTGGGAAGCCTGAAGAGGACTTCACCGCTGATTTCATTGGTTATATGAGAGACCATCTCGAAGACATAGAGAGAGGTCTGGTAACACAAGTGCAAACGAATGAAGTAGGAAGAAGCGTCGTTCACCTTGTGATCAGTCACTGGTTGACAACTCTCGGAGTGGAAGAGTTTTCGCTGTTGGAAATTGGGGCGAGCGCGGGGCTAAACCTGAACTTCGACAAATTTTATGGATGTTATGGACCCCTACGAATGGGTGACCCGAGTTCAACTCTTCGCTTCATGGGTGATTGGTTTACGAACGCACCCGACGTACCGCGGGTCGGCGCACGTGTCATTTACCGTAGAGGTTGCGATATTTCCCCACTCGATATCACTAAGCAAGAAGACGAAGACAGACTTCTGTCGTTTGTTTGGCCAGACCAACGAGTGAGACTTGAACGTCTTCGCGCTGCTATTTCCATCGCTAAGTCACATCGTCCCATCGTGGATACAGCATCTGCGGATGACTGGGTCGAGCAACAACTGGAACGATGCAGAGAAAATGCCACCGTCATTTTTCATTCAATTGTGTGGCAATACCTCGGTACAGAGACTCAGAATCGGCTGAAGAAGGCAATTTATGAGGCAGCACAGTCGGCAACAACGTCTGCACCGATCGTGTGGGTACGCATGGAACCTGCCGGAGCAGTTGCTGACGTTCAAGTCGACGTCTTCGATGGGACAAGCACTGAACCGCGTCACTTTCGTTTGGCCGAGATTGGTTATCACGGCCAAAACATGAAGTGGCTTTAGCTCAACGCTCGACGAACTACATCTGGCACCGGCGCTGGTTGTGGCGCACCCGGAGTAACGCTGACATATGTGATCACGCAATCGAATACTTGTTCATCTTTAACTCTCATATCAATTGTCACATCGAACGAAGTATTTCCCCAGCGCGATACTGAACACGCAGCGTGAACGATGTCTGTGTATTGGGCGCCTTTGTGCCACGTACCAGTTGCTGTTTTCAACATGAAATCAAAACCAACTGCGATGAGATCAACATCAGAGATGTCTTTCCCAAGTTCATCAGCAAGTCGCTGACGCACAAACTGCGCTACTGCGTCATCTGCATAGATCCAATAATTTGCGTTAAATACAACATTTTGCATGTCACATTCGTTGTAACGCACGCGAAACTCTTGAACAAACGTCATGCCAAGCGAGCCTCTGCAGTGCGAATTGCTTCCATTAGTCGTGCCTTTTGCTCTTGTGCAGCCAACGGCCCTGACGCACCAGGCGACTGACGACGCTCAACTGATACTCCAGGATTGAAGAGTGACACAGCATCAGGCCCGAACGATTCATGGTTACGAACGATGTCAACCATCGGCTCATTTGTGGCGATTGAATCACGGACAATTTTGCCGACTATGGAATGAGCCTGACGGAACGGTATTCCCCGATGAACAAGCCATTCGGCGAGGTCTGTAGCTACCAACGCTTCTGCATCAGCGCCTTTGATCATGTTTTCAGTTTTGAATGTTGCAGTCTTAATCATGCCGTTGATAGCGATTAGTGCACGCCGCACTTGATCAACTGAATCAAACAATGGCTCTTTGTCTTCTTGCAAATCCCTGTTGTACGCAAGCGGCAAACCCTTCAACATCGCGAGAAGCCCAGTGAGGTTTCCGATGAGGCGACCAGCTTTTCCACGAGCCAATTCCGCAATGTCTGCATTCTTTTTCTGCGGCAACATGGACGAACCAGTTGCATACGCATCATCTAGTACTGCGAATCCGAACTCTGCACTGGTCCACAAGACCC
>JBAXUC010000209.1:0-1937 GCA_037129855.1 Actinomycetota bacterium
ATTGCAATCTATGCAGCCGTCGCGTTTGTACTGATCACCAATCCAGCGTCAATTCCTAATCCAATCGGCTGGGCATGGAACGGCGTCGTCGTTGGCCGTGACTTCACCGGATACGCCGGGGATGTTCTGTTTGACGGAAAGCTGATTGGGTCGAGAAAACTCGGTTGGTGGTTCCTCTTCAAGTCGCTCATCTCGTCAATGCCACTTGTCGCACTTCTTGGAATGATTACAGGTGCTGTTTTCTTCATACTGCTGGCAATCCGCGGGAGTTTGTGGAAAACACTTCCGGTCACGTACCACGCTGTTGTTGTTGCGGCAGTGGTGATGGGTATCAGCAGTAACAACTACAACGTTGGACGCCAATACATCTTTATTGTCCTCGGATGGCAGATGGTTGCAGTAGTGGGGCTGTGTTGGATGATCACATTGACCAATAACTATCTGCGAATGGCTTCACAAATCGCGATTGTGATCTTGGCGGGTTTTCTTGTTGTGGACCACGTCAGCATGTTTCCATACCAGTATGTCTATCGCAATGAGATAGCGCGTCGGGCAGACAACTTTGCCGAAAGCGTGGAGTTTGACTATTGGGGAATGGCGGGAAGAGATCTGGTCTCGGCTATTCCGGATGAACCGAATCTTGTTATATATTTTGGGTCTGGTGATCGGGTGTCGGGCGGCAAATACACTCCTCAGAGTGGACAACCATTTGTTCCGCGGGGCTCAACGGTACTGAATGACGGCGGTCCGTGGAAGTCTGCCGATGATAAACCTGTGGTTGACTATGTGCCGTGGTTGCATTACTGGCCACCATCAATGGATTTTTGGTTCAGAGAGCCGCTCAAGAATTGCACGATTGTCGATTCGGCTTATGCGATGATGCCACCACAGCGTGTGCTGTTGGGCAGTCTCTACAAGTGTCGCTAGACGCGAAACGCCTGAAGTTTGCGGCGCACTCGCCACAAAGAAAACATTGATGCAACACCCTGTCGCAGCGATACTTTAGATCCGGGTACGTCTCGCCAATTGCGTATCGGAACTTCAACTGCGCGCTCTGGGAAAGCCCCCAAGCGTCCAAGGCGACCTAGCAGTTCGACGTCAAAGGACCATCGGTCGCAAAACGGCGTAGCAAGTGCTTTGCTGAGTGCGGGGGTGTTGCGCAAAAACTTTGCGCCAGCCTGCGTGTCGTATACATGTGTGCCAAGGGTTTGCGCAGCAAAGAAAGCAAATACGCGACCAGTGATATGTCGACCCATACTGCGATCGATTCCGCTTCCGCAGAGTGGGATTCTGGAACCAAGGACTATGTCAAGTGATGAACCTTCCTGGCAAACAGACCACAGGCGCAGTGCCTCTTCTGGTGGGGTCGCTAGGTCGGCGTCGAGATAAGCCATCCAAGAAGGACTCGCGGAAATTGCAGCAAGAAAGCCACGTCGAATCGCTTCACCCTTGCCAGCGTTGGCAGGCAAGGACAGAACGCTTACGCGATCTGTATCGGTGGCAGCGAAGCCTTCTAGTACCTGAAGGGTTCGGTCTGTTGATCCGTCATTGACGAACAAAAGCCGTACTTCGGGAACGAGCGAAAGTAGTTGCCGAAACTGACTGATTTCGATTCTCGTCTCTTCGTTAAAACAGGGGACTACGACGGTGAGCATCACTTTGCGCTGCGATACAACTCAAGATTTTTGGCTGTGACTTCTTGAATATCTGTAGGAAGATCACTTCTTGTCAGTAGCCACTCGCAGCTCGTGCGACCAATTTCAAACTGTTTTGTATACCATCCAGCAATTGATTGCTCGTATCTGAGTCGCCAGTCGTATATCTCAGATTCTGAGAACAGTTTTGTGGGATCGATAGATCTTTGTAACCCGTCATTTACGAATAGCCACGCTAGGTTCCACCAATGCTGATTTCTCGCAAGTTCGGCGATGTAGAAC
>JBAXUC010000021.1:0-17803 GCA_037129855.1 Actinomycetota bacterium
GCAACTGTCTGCCACAAATGGCGGTCGACTGTGTAGCGATGAAATGCATTGCGTTGCGGCTTGCTGCGTACCGACGCCCATTCAGGCAACACGCGCACTAACAAGTTGCGTTGATCTAGTGATTCAAGAACGGGAATCGCAGCTTCACCTTCAAGGAGCAGCGCAACAAGATCATCACTGGCTCCTGCTGGCCATGGGTTCGGCCACTGTGGTGATGAATCACCCAATCGATTTAATGACGCACGATCAATTCGTGCCCGAAGACGCGCTGCCGCTGTTGCAACTCGTAGCAATAACGTCGGGTCATCAGCGACATTCACAGCATCATCTAGATGCACTTCACCGTTTAACAGATGCACTCCTGGCGCCAGTGCTTGCGAAATAGGAGAACGATCTGCTGGCGGGTCTAGTTGAGCCCACGCTTCATCAGCAATCCAGGCCACTTCCCGTCCCACTTCAGCAACTGCCGCCATCAAGTCATCATCAGTGGAGTATCCGGCCATCGGTGCAACAGGCGCCTGATCTTCCAATCGCAGGATTTCACTGGCACGACCGACCTGACGATGCAGCGCAACACGCACACCAAGCAGAACGTCATTACATCTGGTCAATTGTCGGCGGTCATCAGCTGACAGTTCTAATCCTGCTTCCACTGCCCACTGCAATGCGTGAATATCGCGTAAACCACCGAGTCCCTCTTTGAGGTTTGGTTCAAGAAGAAATGCAACTTCCCCATCCTTTGCATATCGCTCAAGAATACGCGCATGCAATTGAACCAGCCATTGACGTCCGTCTTTCTTCCAACTAGAGGACGCCTCACGAATAAGTTCGTTTCCGAGTTTCTCATTTCCAGCAATTACACGTGCGGTCACTAATGCGGTGGCTGTATCAAGATCTGATGTACACAACTGAATTGTTTCTTTCGGAGTACGAACAGCATGACCAAGTTTGATACCGGCATCCCAAATCGGATACCACATCTTTGAGGCGATCTCACCAATGTTCTTTACTGATTTATGCACAAGCAAAATGTCAAGATCGCTGTGCGGTGCCAGTTCACGTCTGCCATACCCGCCGACAGCGATAAGAACTATGTCGTCGCGTTTCTTTTCTCCGGCAGTAGCCGCATTGAAAATCTCAATCAACCAGGCATCAGTGACATCGGATAACGCATGACACGCTGCGGTACCGCCCATTGAAATGTCTGCTATCACTTCAGCACGAGTTGTCATGACGGGATACTTCCATCCGCACGGCGGCGAGTCAGAATTGTTGCAGCCTTCCATGCACCCCACGAGATACCTGCTTCGTGAACCTCTTCACCGAGATCTCTCCACGTCAATGGTCCGATGGAAAAAACATCATCGGGCATCGCTCGAACTTCATATTCATCGCGTCGAGCAGGTGCGGCACCAAACGTCTGCAATAGTTGAGTGGCAGACGATGTCGATGCACGAAGTACATGCAGTGGGTTCGATTGTTGGGCATCAACATCAGTTGCTAACAGAGAGAACAAATCTTGTGATACGAGGTGATGAGTTTGTTCAGCAACTCCAGCTAGTGCGGATCGAAATTCCTGTGATGTCTCATCAATACTCATCGACGCAATTTCTGATACTTGAGTAGTAATCCAGTGAGGGATTGCACGCAAGACAGCCTGATATAGGTCATCGGCATAGGGCTCTAATTCGCTCGTTGCAGCCTGGATTTCCATATCTCCTTGGAGTGTATGGAGCCAGAACAAGCCGTGCCTCACACGAAACAAAGTTGCAACAATTACCTCGCGCCCGGAACCGACTAAACATAAGGAATGACACATGCATTGGTATTGGCGGGCGGCGGAGTAACAGGCGTTGCATGGGAAACAGGAGTCCTGTTGGGATTACGCGATGCCGGCTACGACATCATCGCCAATCTTGACTTAGTAGTTGGTACCTCAGCTGGTTCGACTGTTGGCGCCCAGATTCTTTCAGGCACAGACCTTACTGACCTCTACGCCGGACAAACTGCTGAAAATCACAATGAAATTTCCCCTCAACTTGATCTTGAAGCACTGGCAACAATCTTTGGTGAAATGGCCCTTGGCGGAACAACCACCGATGAACAACGCATGAGTATCGGAGAACTCGCCCTGCGCTCAAATACGGTGGATGAACCGACACGACGCGCAGTTATTGAAAAACGCTTGCCCTCTCATGATTGGTCAACAACTCCTTTAATACTGACTGCAATAGACGCATTAACCGGCGAATTTGTTACGTGGTCGAAAGACAGTGGAGTCTCACTTGTCGATGCGGTGACATCAAGTTGTGCAGTGCCGAGCGTGTGGCCATGCGTGACCATCAATGGTCGTCGCTATTACGACGGCGGATTACGCAACAGTGCAAATGCATATTTAGCCAGAGGGCACACTGATGTCGTCGTGATTGCACCAATGACCGGCGGGCCATCTCCCATCGTTGATGCTGAACTAGATGAATTAAAGGCATCAGGAAGCACGATTCGCATGATTGTCGCTGATGCTGAAGCCATTGAGGCAATGGGACCAAACTCTCTTGACCCACGCTTTCGTCGTGTTGCTGCAGAACATGGCCGCAGGCAGGGTCGCATCGCTACATTCTGAACGCACCTGATATTCCTAGGGATTTGGCAAAGTCACTACAATTGCCACACCACCTACGGAGGTTTTTATGACGTTTAATCCCACCACACCTCAGGGATTTCCAGGCACTATCGGTCGCACGATTGCTGAGTCAACCCCGCACTTCCCATCAGAAGACACCGATGGAAGCAAGCCTAACATTTTGATCGTTCTGCTCGACGATGTCGGCTTTGCTGACTTTGGTTGTTATGGCTCAGAGAACGCAACACCAGTCATCGACTCCATCGCGCAGCGCGGTTTGCGCTTCTCTGGTTTTCACACCACTGCCATGTGCTCTACAACTCGCGCTGCAATTCACACCGGCCGTAATCACCACTCTGTTGGTGTCGGATGTCTTGCAAACTTCGACAGCGGATACCCCGGCTATCGCGGGAAGATTGCAAAAGAAGCAGGAACACTCGCTGAAATGTTGCGCCCTCACGGATACCGCAACTACATGATTGGCAAATGGCACGTCACCCCACTCACTGAAACAGGACCGACTGGTCCATTCGATGGCTGGCCGCTTGCACGAGGCTTTGATCGTTTCTACGGATTTCTGGATGCCGAAACAGATCAGTTCAGTCCTGAAGTAGTGCGTGACAATTCACATGTCACTGCACCCGGAACATATTGGACCGGCTACCACCTCACAGAAGATCTTGTTGACAATGCAGTCACGTATCTTGCAGACCACACAGCCGGTGCACCGAACTCGCCGTGGTTCATGTTGCTCGCACCTGGCGCCTGCCATGCTCCACATCAAGCACCTGTGCCAATCATTGATCGTTGTGAGCAGTACTACTTAGATGGTTGGGATGCAGCACGCGAACGTCGGCTTGCGAACCAAATCACACTTGGTCTTGTGCCAGCAGGCACCGAACTTCCGCCGCGAAACGATTTCGTTTTCCCATGGGAAGATGTACCAGCAGAGCAAAAGCCACTCTTTGTTCGTCTCATGGCTGCCTACGCCGCAATGTTGGAACACTTCGATGAAAACTTGGCACGCGTGATCAAGCAACTTGAAGTGTCTGGGCAGTTAGACAACACCGTCATCATGGTCATGAGCGACAACGGAGCCAGCCAAGAAGGTGGCCCGTGGGGATTCATTAATGCAATGGGTCCGTTCAACCTGATTCCTGAATCAATTGAAGAAAAGATTGCAAAAGTTGGCGATATTGGTGGCCCCGATACGCATAGCAACTTCCCGTGGGGTTGGGCAATGGCCGCAAACACGCCACTGAAGCGCTACAAACAAAACACTCACTCAGGTGGTATTCGCGATCCATTCATTTTGTCGTGGCCGGGTGTCGTGAAAGATGAAGGCGGACTTCGTCATAACTTCTGTCATGCCATCGACCTCGCACCCACAATCCTTGACATGCTCGGACTTGAAGCACCAAGCACCATCAACGGAATAAAGCAGATGCCAATTGAAGGAACATCATTCGCCCCGGTTATTTCGAATGCGCAGGCAATTGTTAGTCGTGGTCCTCAATATTTCGAAATGTTTGGTCATCGCGGATTATGGGAAGACGGTTGGAAAGCTGTTGCGTTTCATCAAATGGGAACACCATTTGAAGATGACAAGTGGGAGCTCTACAACCTCGACGTTGACTTCAACGAATGCAATGACCTAGCTGAAGTAGAAACTGAACGACTCGCTCGCATGATTGACATGTGGTGGGAAGAAGCCAACAAACACAGCGTTCTTCCGCTTGATGACAGATTCGCTCCACGCTTTGTTGAAAACGCGGAACGTCATACCGGTGCACGAACCAACTACACCTTCTGGCGCGGCATGGGACACTTGCCATCTGACGTAGCACCAGACTTGCGAAGCCGTTCGTACACCATCTCAGCATTGATTGACGTTCCGAAAGATGGTTGTGAAGGCGTCATCATTTCTCACGGTGACCTCACCAGTGGTTACAGCCTTTTTATTCGTGATGGCCATTTAGAACACGACCTCAATATTGGTGGTTCACATCAGATGTTGCGTTCTGATAAGCCCATCACACCAGGCACTCATACCGTTGGCGTGCGAATGATGCGCAATGGAAACGAAGGAACGCTTACTATGTTCATTGATGATGTTCAAGTAGGAACGATGACCACCAACAACATCTTCTGGATTCTCATCTCATGGTCGGGTCTAGATATTGGGCTTGACAGAGGAACGCCTGTCAGCCATTACGAATCACCGTTCTTGTTTACGGGTCATCTCACAAAAGTGGAAATCAGTCTTGATAATGATCAAGTGCTTGACTTCCATGGTGAAAGCCGCGCCACCATGGCGCGCGACTAATACAGCGTTATTTTCTGCCTGAGGCAGGAACTTCACTAAACGGCATATCGCGATCTATTTGCGGCTCTTTTGGCAAACCCAAAACCAATTCACCAATGATGTTGCGTTGAATCTGATCTGTGCCGCCGCCAATTGATGTGAAATAGGCATTCAGTTGCGAATAGTTCGCATCGCGAGCACGGGGATTCTGATCTCCGTCAAGAGCACCTTCAGCGCCGAGTAGTTCTCCTTGAATATGGCCTGCGAAATGCAAAATGCCTGACATGTTCAATTTGCCTAACGAGGCAAGTGGAGAAGAACCACCTGTTTCAGCGACTGCTTTTGCACGATCACCATTCCAGTCATTTGTCAATCGCATGCAATACAACTTCGCCAACTTCTGTCGCACAATTGCATCGTTGTTTTTGCCGACTTCTTGTGCCAACTTCACCAATGACAAATCGGGAGAAGGAATACTGCCCATTGCTGATGCAGTTGCTCCGCCTGGGCCACGCGGACCACGGCGTGAGATACCCATCACTGCACGTTCGTACGCCAACGCAGTCTGTAATACCCACCAACCTTTATTGAGGTCGCCCAACATATGTGATTCAGGGATACGTGCATCTGTAATGAACACCTCATTAAAACGAGAGTCACCCGTGGCTTGACGTAACGGGCGCACATCGACGCCGCCTTGTTTCATCGGCATCCAGAAAAAAGAAATGCCACGGTGCTTTGGTTGATCCCAGTCAGTACGTGCAATCAACATGCCGATGTCAGCATCTTTTGCACCAGAGGTCCACACCTTCTGGCCATTCACTACCCATTCGCCGCCATCACGCACCGCGGTGGTGCGAAGACCAGCAAGATCGGAGCCAGCGCCAGGTTCGCTGTACAACAAACACATTCCGACTTCATCAAGCAAGAGTTTGCGCAAGTACAACGACTTCATTTCATCGTTGCCATACGACAACAGTGTGCCAGCCCACAAGTTTGATTTATCTTGTCCTGGCCCTGGCACTCCGGCGGTGCGAAATACATTTTCAACTTCAGTTGCAGCATCATCATCTAGTCCACGGCCAAACCACTCAGTCGGCCACCGCAATGCGGCCCATTGTGAATCAACAACTAATTCACGCCACGCAGCCAAGTCGTTACTTGAATTCCAATTCTCTGCCAGAAAGGCTTCTGCCTCACGCACTGTGTCGTTCATCTGTCGCCCCTCCGCTACTGGTCGTCTTTTGAGACTAGACCGCTGATTGCCTGGTCGTCTACTTGGTACGACCGGCGGTTGCCGCTACGAGCCCAAGCCCAACAAACAGACTGCCCGATACGTACCGCTGAATAAACGGCAGTGTTCGACCACGCAACAACAGGTGTCGTAACCCACTAGCCATCAGAGAATACGAGCCATTGAACAAAGTTGCCAGAACAACAAAGATTGCGCCAAGGAACAGCGACTGAAGTTGAGCGTGATCAGACGCCGTATCAATGAACTGGGGAAAGATTGACAAAAAGAACAACGCAGTCTTCGGATTCAACGCATTCACTATTATTCCCTGCCGAAACGCCTGCTTTGTTGAGACTGCAGCATGATCACCATCAAGTGCAACTGGCTCGCACATCAACGTGCGTATACCGGTGTACACCAAGTAAAGAACGCCAGCCCATTTAACGATGTTGAACAACGTGGCAGATGCAGCCAACACTGCACTCAACCCGAGCGATGCAAATAGCACTTGAATCGCATCGCCGACTTCTAATCCGCCAACAGCAGCAAGACCTACTTTGCGCCCGTCACCGATACTGCGATTCAGAATGTAGATAACTGCCGGGCCTGGAATCAGCAACAGCGCAACCGTGGCTGCACAGAACGCAAGAATGGTCGACATCTCAGGCACGACACCACCGTAGCAACACTACGATGTCGGTATGCGGGCTTTAGTACAACGAGTTCTTAGCGCATCAGTCGATGCTGAAGTTGACGGCACCACTATTCGGGCTGGTGAAATAAAAAAAGGACTTCTGGTTCTTCTGGGAATCACTCATACCGATACCGAAGCCACTGCAAAGAAGATGGCCGAGAAGATCTGGAATCTTCGCATTATGGAAGATGAGAACGACGTGATGAATATTTCCATTGCTGATTCCACCAAGAGCATCTTGCTCATCAGCCAATTCACCTTGTACGGCGATACAAATGCTGGACGCAGACCAACATGGACCGCTGCGGCTAAACCTGAATATGCAGAACCATTAGTGAACAAAGTTGTCGCCGAGTTGCAACAACTAGGCGCGCACATTGAAACAGGACGATTCCGCACGTACATGCAAGTGTCTTCAGTGAACGATGGTCCAACCACCGTGTCGATTGAAATTTAGATCTGGTGAATTAGTTCTTCAACGGGCGTGACCATGCCCATGTAGAACGCACCGAATTCGGCGTAGACAGCAGAACCTTCGTCATACCGCATGGTGTACACCACTTCTTTCAGATCGTCAGGGTTCACGGCAAACAATGTGACTCCCCATTCGTAATCATCAAGACCAGTTGAACCAGTGACTAATTGAATGATGCGGCCAGCAAACGTACGTCCGCTCTTGCCGTGTTCTTCCATGAGTTCTTTACGCTTATCGAATTCAAGTGTGAACCAGTTGTCTTTGTGTTCACGGCGCTTTGACATGGGGTAGAAGCACCATGCATTTTTACCAGCAGGAGGAAGTTGCGGATACAAGCGAGCATTCAGCATCTCTTCTGGCATGCCCTTTGAGTACTCAGAAACTTCAGTCAACGAAATGTAGCTGTCGACGATGTCAAGACCAGCGTGTTGAATTCCTGTTTGCAGTGCCTTGAGTTGGCGCATGTCAGCTGCGACTCCCATGATTGCAACATCTGCTTTATGACCCAACATGGCAACGGTGATTACGGTGACACCAGCACCTTCAGCTGCTTTGACGGCTGCAACAAGTGCATCACCGTCGTATTCAAAACTTGGCTTGCAAAAATAGTGGACTACTGCAAGACCAACTGACGGGGACATCGGTTCGCTCATCCTGATAACGCTATCGGCGAGCCAGAACCGCGGAGGCAAAACGTGACGGCGCCTCGTGGTCAACCTGCAGGAAAAATGATGGTTCTGCCAATTCCAGCTCCATAACTACCGGAACCCCAGCAGATCCTCGCACCACATCAACACGGGCATACAAGGGGTACTCACCCCACTTTTTCTTCACAAAGGTCATCACGGCTTTACCCAATTCACGCTCTTGTGCGCTTGCCGTACGAGGCGCGATATCTTCCACTGTGAAGAGCCCATTTTTTATGTTCTCACCCGTGGCCAAGATGGCACCTTTGCGGAATGAATGACTGAGTTGACCGTTGAAATACACCATGCCCGTTTCGCCACGCTCATCTATAAAACGTTGATACGGCTGCACCATGGCAATAAAGCCCGCATCAAGCAGAAAACCCAGATGCGCTGCTGCTTTCACAGGGGACTCTTCATGGCGTTCTGTGTTGTTAGACCCAGCACTTATGGAGGGTTTCACAACTATGTCGCGCTCGAGAACGCCGTCATTGGTGATGGTGACTAAGTCTTGCGCGGAACGAACAAACGTTGTGGGAACAATGCCGATCTGTGCATCGACCAGTTCATCCAGATACTCCTTATCGGTATTCCACCGAATGATGTCTGCCGAGTTATGCAACGTTGTTGCAGATGAGACAGCATCTAGCCACGTGAGAAATTCTGGATACCGACGGTGATAGTCCCACGGTGAACGAACAATCGCCATGGAAAACCGCGACCAATCAACAGACGCGTTATCCCAATCGACAACTTCTGTGATGATGCCACGATCGCCAAGGGCGCGCGACAAATACGGTAAATCTGTATCAAATTCTCGCGCTTCTGCACCGCTAACGAGAGCGATGACGCGCGACATTAAGAATGACTGGATGAAGTACTTCTAGACGATGGTCTAGAAGTCGTCCATTCCGCCGCCGTGGTCGTGTCCGCCACCAGCCGATTCAGGCTTGTCAGCAATAACAACTTCGGTGGTGAGGAACAAGGCTGCGATTGACGCTGCGTTCTGCAATGCGGAGCGAGTTACTTTCGCAGCATCGATGACACCAATCTTTACAAGGTCTACATATTCGCCAGTGGCGGCATTGAGGCCTTCGTTGCCCTTCAAGTTCTTCACGCGCTCAACAACAACGCCACCTTCGAGGCCTGCGTTTTCTGCGATCTGCTTGAGTGGTCCTTCAAGTGAACGAGCAACCATGCGTGCGCCAGTTGCTTCATCACCAGTGAGCTTTTCAGCAGCAGCGATAACAGCAGCTTGTGCGCGAAGCAATGCAACGCCACCGCCAGGAACAACGCCTTCTTCGATGGCAGCTTTTGTAGTGCTGACAGCATCTTCAATGCGGTGCTTCTTTTCTTTGAGTTCTACTTCAGTAGCTGCACCAACTTTGAGGACTGCGACACCGCCGGACAACTTGGCCAAACGCTCTTGGAGCTTTTCGCGATCGTAGTCAGAATCAGTGTTCTCAATTTCAGCCTTCAACTGGCTAATGCGGCCCTTGATGTCGTCTTCTGAACCGGCACCTTCAATGATTGTTGTCTCATCTTTTGTGATGACAATCTTCTTTGCTGTTCCCAACAAGTCAAGAGTGACATTTTCAAGCTTGAGACCAACTTCTTCGCTGATGACTTGGCCACCAGTAAGAATTGCGATGTCTTGCAACATTGCTTTACGACGGTCACCGAAACCAGGAGCCTTAACAGCAACGCTCTTGAATGTTCCGCGAATCTTGTTAACAACCAAAGTTGCAAGTGCTTCACCTTCAATGTCTTCAGCAATGATGACCAACGGGCGACCGCTCTGCATTACTTTTTCAAGTACTGGCAACATGTCACGAACGTTTGTGATCTTGCTTGACACCAAAAGGATGTAGGCATCTTCGAGAGATGCTTCCATGCGGTCGGTATCTGTAACGAAGTACGGCGAGATGTATCCCTTGTCGAAACGCATTCCTTCTACAAGGTCCATTTCCATTCCGAATGTTTGGCTTTCTTCAACGGTGATAACACCGTCTTTACCGACCTTGTCGATTGCTTCTGAAATCATGCGACCAATTTCTGGGTCAGCAGCTGAGATAGACGCAACCTGAGCGATTTGTTCTTTCGAATCAACATCTTTGGCAAGTGCACGAATGCTTTCAATTGCAGCAGCAGTTGCAGCCTCGATGCCCTTCTTTAGTGACATTGGGTTTGCGCCTGCGGCTACGTTGCGCAATCCTTCGCGAACCATGGTCCATGCGAGAACTGTTGCTGTTGTTGTTCCGTCACCGGCAACATCGTCGGTCTTCTTTGCAACTTCCTTGACTAACTCAGCACCAATGCGCTCGTATGGATCTTCAAGGTCGATTTCTTTTGCGATGGAAACACCGTCGTTTGTGATGGTGGGCGCGCCCCACTGCTTGGCAAGAACGACGTTGCGACCCTTAGGTCCGAGCGTGACGCGAACGGCGTCAGCCAACTTGTTCATGCCGGCTTCAAGACCGCGCCGTGCTTCTTCATCAAATGCAATGAGTTTTGCCATGGGATTTTCCTCCGTAGGTATGGGGATTGGCCTGTTCGGGGGGTGTTTTCACACTGGAACAGACGACTAGCACTCTACCGTTGAGACTGCTAACGGCACTACCCCTCACCGAGGAAGTAGTGCCCGAGATTTACAGGCCGCCGGCCACCGCAGGGATGATGGAGACAGTGTCTCCGGGTGCTACCGGGGTGTCTAACCCTTGCAAATAGCGGACATCGTCGTCAGACACGAAAACGTTGACGAACTTGTGTAGTTCCCCTGTGGCATCAAACAGACGGTCATTAAAACCCTCATGAGCTGCGTTGAGGGCCACAAGCACATCGCGCAAGGTGGCACCTTCCACAGAAACGGTGGATGCGCCACCTGAGATGGGGCGCATATTGGTGGGGATTCGAACGGTCACGGCCATATGCAAACCCTATCCAACTACTAGGGATTCGCCACCAGAGGGGCAACCATGTCACTCCACGGCATTGCAGTTTCCAATTGCGATGCAAGCCGCACCAACACATCTTCGCGAAATGGCGCACCGACGAATTGCACGCCCATGGGAAGACCAGTTGATGACCAATGCAACGGAAGACTGATTGCCGGTTGACCCGTCAAGTTGAACTGTGACGTATAGGCCAAGATCTCGCGCAAGTTATGTCCACCGTGTTCACCACTGAGATGGCCAATGCGTGGAGGTGGACCAGCAATCGTTGGTGTGACAAGAACATCAAAACCTTTCGAGCCATCAGTTGGTTCCCACCACTGCACCACTCGCCTGCACCATGCATGCAGCCATTCCATATTTGCTAAATACATTTCCCCTGTGACCGCGCGACCCATCTCGCGCATACGAATGTTGTCCGGCTCTAAATCACCTTCACCAATTGTGCGACCAAGAATGGCCTCAAATGTCGAAACATCTCTGTGCGTCCATGCGGCAACTATTGCGGTGAACTTTCCCGCACTTGATTCATCATTCAAATGTTCTGGCCACGCAACCGAAACATCATGACCAAGTGCTGATAATTGTTCAGCCGTTTTCAGAACCGAATTACGTGATTCAGCATCATCTAATTGAAATCCAAACAACGGATGATCAAGGATGCCAATGCGCAACCGACCAGGGTTCACACCAACTTCTTGCGACAGTGGCCGTGCAAATGGAGGTGCCGTGTACGGGTCGCCAGATTCGTATCCACAGATCACGTCAAGCACAGCCGCTGTATCACGCACAGTCCGAGTCACACAACCATCAATGGTTGCACCCATCCATGTTTCACCAAGATCAGGACCTTTACTGACACGACCACGTGATGGCTTGAGCCCGACAAGCCCGCATTCACTTGCTGGTACACGAATCGAACCACCACCATCATTTGCGTGCCCCACTGGCACGATGTGCGCCGCAACGCTCGCAGCTGATCCACCACTTGAACCACCAGTCGAGTGTTCAAGATTCCATGGGTTACGTGTGGGGCCATATGACAACGGTTCTGTCGTGATTGTGTTGCCAAATTCAGGAGTATTGGTTCTACCAATCACAACGAATCCAGCGCGTAAGAATCGCTGCGTTAAGTAGCTACTGCGCGACGCAATATATTTTTCATTCTTCAAAAACCGGGTACCCATATGGTGCGGTTCGCCCGCAAGTGGTGCGCCCAAATCTTTTAAGACCAGCGGCACGCCCGTAAATGGCCCAACTGGCAACCCTGCATCAGCCTCTTTCTGTGCACGTTCGAACCGTGGATGAATAATCGCATTGATATCACCATTGACCACCTCGGCCTGAGCAATTGCCGCATCAATTAGTTCGCGAGCAGAAACTTTCCCGCTTGCAATTAGTCCGGCTTGCTCGACTGCATCACAGTTTGTCAATTCATTCATGGCGCAACCTTATGCGCACCGTAAGGTATTCATATGCGCGTACTTGCAGCTTCCGACAAGTTCAAAGGAACTGCATCGGCTGCCCAGGTATGCGCAGCCATTGGTCATGCCTGTTGGAACCTCAACATTGACTGCGTGGAAATGCCCATGGCAGATGGCGGAGAAGGCACGCTCGAAGTGTTGGGCGGCGCTAACCGTGTCACCACTGTTGCTGGGCCACTTGGCCACCCCGTTCAAGCCGAATGGCGACTACACCGCGGCGTTGCAGTGATTGAAATGGCTCGCGCATCGGGACTCACGTTGGTGGGTGGATCATCGCAGAATGACGCGATTGCTGCTTCAACAACTGGCACGGGACAACTCATTGACATCGCTCTGAATGAAGGTGCGAAGAAAATAATCGTGTGCCTCGGCGGCTCAGCAACAACCGATGGCGGATACGGAGCAATGCGCGCGATCAGCACGCCAGCACGACTACTTGCAGTTGACTTTCTCGTGGCATGCGATGTCGACACATTGTTCACAGATGCAGCGAAAGTTTTTGCCCCACAAAAAGGTGCAACACCATCACAAGTGAATCTTCTGACTGGTCGATTAGAACGACTCGCGCAAATCTACGAGTCGGAATATGGAATTGACGTTGCGGAATTGCCAGGCTCTGGCGCAGCAGGCGGACTCGCGGGTGCACTTGCTGCTCTCGGAGCAACACTGATGCCCGGCTTCGACATTGTTGCTGAAGAAGTCGACTTTGACGATGCAATACAGAACGCAGACCTAATAATCACCGGCGAAGGTTTACTTGACGACACAAGTTTTGATGGAAAAGTAGTGGGAAGTGTGTGCGACTACGCGCGAGATGCGCACACAGACGTTGCTGCAATTGTCGGCGACATTGATGAAGCAATGGACTCGTCTTTGTACGCAGATCTACGGGTCAGTAATTTGACCAAAAAATTTGGTGCAGAAGAGTCAATGACTCATGTCTTGCGTTGTATTGAAGAAGCAGCACGTGAGATGCTGCAAAATTCGTAACTGTTAACCGGCCGCTGGCGCAACAGTTGTTGCAGCAGCACCACTGCCACCGCCAACAACACCAGCCAGTGGCTTGTTCGCAAGATCAGTGCCGAGCAAAACCAAAATGCATGCTTCGCCAACAGTTCCAGTCTCAACAGGAATTGGTTGCGGCATTGCAGCTACTTCAACGGTGCCGCCAAGAACTGCAGCCACATTTTGCGACGCAGCTTCACAACCAGCGAGATAAAAGACACCTGTCTTTGCGCGCTTTGCAGTGCCTGCAGCAACGTTCATTGCAACCTGTACTACGTAGCCCTGGTCTTGCAACTTGGTGGTCATGTCACCGGCACTACCGGCAAGCCCGGACGCATTGGCGACTTGAATCTTGAAACCATTAATGCTGAATGGAGCGAGCGTGGTTGGCGCGGCTGGGTCAACTGTTTCGCCGGGGGCGAGCGTGACGCCGCTTGGGTCTGCTGTGCCGACGGGACCTGTGGCTGCTCCACCATCGCCGCGTACGTCACGCAGAATAAGGAATCCGAGCACCAAGGCAACGACCGCGACGGCTGCGCCGAGTGTGCCTGTGCTTGGAGATGAAAGTGATGGGCGACGGGCGCCTGGTTTTTGCTGACTCATGGAAAAGGTCCTCCGAGAGAGAAATAGGAGACGACAACACGGTAGTTCCTATGTGGGCACAGGGGTATGACACCCAGATTTTCCTTACTGGGTATAGGAAATCGATAGGTCGAAGGCCCAGGAAAGGGCGAATGGAGCCGGGTGTGGGGATTGAACCCACGACCTACGCATTACAAGTGCGTTGCTCTACCACTGAGCTAACCCGGCAAGGTGAAAGACAATTCTAGGCGGGAGAAGCCAATCGCGCACGGGTCACTTCATACGTTGCTAGGGCAGCGGCCGCTGACACATTCAGCGACGAGACCTGACCAAGCATCGGAATACTGACCACCGTGTCACAACGTTCGCGCACTAGCCGGGAAAGGCCTGTGCCTTCGGATCCAAGGACGATACAAATGCCGTCCGTGGCGAAGTTTGCGATGTCGAACAATGTGTTTTCACTCGAATCATCGAGCCCCACTACCCAGATGCCCTTGTCGCGCATTTGTGTAATAGCGACGGGCAGGCCAGGCACCAATGTCATCGGTACGTGCTCGATAGCACCAGCTGAAGTCTTTGCAACTGTTGGCGTGACATGTACGGCACGATGCTTTGGCAAGATCACACCGGTGACACCTGCGCCGTCACAGCAGCGCAATAACGCGCCAAGGTTGCCCGGGTCAGTCACGCCATCGACTGCTACGAGAAATGGCATCACACCATTTCGTTTTGTCATCAGTGCGTTGAAGTCTGCTTCTTCTAATGGTTGTGCAAACGCAATGATTCCCTGCGGCGCTTCACTTCGCGCCGTGTCTTCCAACGTGCGACGAGGTACTTCAAGAACTGTGACGCGCGCGGCATCAGCAAGTTGCTGAATGTCATCAATGATTGCTGCAGGGTCAATGTCTTGTGCAATCCAAATTTCTTTTACTTTGCGACGTTGACCAATCAGTAACTCACGAACGGCTTGGCGACCTTCAATTTGTTCTCCACCGAGACCTTTAGCAACAGGTGCACTGCGGCGTGCATCTGATTGACGAATAGGCCGACCGCGAGGTCCGCCTTCACGTGGTCCACTGCTACGTGACGATGAGCCGCTGGTGCGACCAGTGCTCGGTGGCTTTCCACCACCTTTTCCACTTCCCGTGTCGCGACCGCCTGCTGCACGACCTGGCTTTCCGGTGTTCACTTTGGGACTACTTGACTTGACTGGTTTACGTGGTGCCATGACTACGACTCCTTCATAATAAGTGCTGATGCGAAACAGGCGATTCCTTCGCCGCGTCCAATAGAACCAAGGCCTTCTGCACTGCGTCCTTTGACTGAAATAGGTGCGCCAGCAGCTGCTGACAACAATGCAATCATTGCGTCGCGATGAGGCGCAATGCGTGGTTCTTCACACACAACACTGCAATCAACATTGCTAATGCGCCAACCAAGAGCAGAGAGCTTGCTCGCAACATCGCGCAGTATTGCTAACGAATCTGCGCCCTTCCATGCGGGGTCAGTGTCTGGGTAATGCTGGCCAATATCGCCAAGACCAGCAGCTCCCAACAACGCGTCTGCTGCGGCATGTGCGATGACATCTGCATCACTATGGCCAATAAGTGTGCGTTCGCCAGGAAACGCGACACCACCAAGAACTAATACGCGGCCAGGCTCTGTTGTTTCTGCAAAGCGGTGGACATCAAAACCCTGACCGACACGAATGTCGACCATTAGATTTCTCCAGCTAGCAATCTGTCCGCGTGAGCAACTGCCCACTCAAGATCTTCTGGCGACGTGATCTTACGATTCACGACTTCACCTTCAACAACAACGACTTCTCCGCCTATGCGCTCGATGAGAGCTGCATCGTCGGTTCCTTCGCCGCCTTGTTCATGTGCACGTCGTAACGACGATGCACGAAACGCCTGAGGCGTTTGTACTGCGCGCAATGTCTCCCGACGTGGCGTTGCAACAACGACTTCAGATTCGTTCACTTGCTTAATGGTGTCGACCACCGCAACGCCAGGAACTGCGGCATCAGCGCCGTCAACAACTGCAGAGATGACTCGCTGGAAAATGACAGGGCTCGCAAATGGGCGGGCTGCGTCATGGACGCACACAATGGTGGCATCGCTAGGGACAGCTGCGAGTCCGCGTCGTACCGATTCAGAGCGGGTTGATCCGCCCTCCACTTGGCCAGGACCAATGACTTGACCTGCTGGCAACACCACAACAACTCCTACAGAGTGCTTTGCTGCCTCTTCGGCTGCCCAGTCAACGATTCGCCGACCGCCAATGACCTCAAACTGCTTCGCGGCTCCGAATCGGAGGCCCGATCCGGCTGCGACCACAATTGTCCATACAGTTTCATTTTGAGCCATGCACGCAGGGTAGTACCGTCAAATACATATGGCACACGAACAAGTTCTTGCAGATACAGATTTCTTTGCGGATGCCCCTGCATCCATGCTCTCGCTCATCGCGGCATCGGGAAAAGTCAAAACCCTCGTCCGAGGCGACGTTCTGTTTGAATCCGGCGATGAACCTGACTCCATCTATGTGGTCCTGTCTGGCCGTATTGCAATAGCTATCGGCAATAAGCCTCTTGATAGCCGTGAAACCGTAATTGCCCTCATGGATGAGGGTGACCTATTCGGCGAGATGGGCATGCTCGACGCCAGTACCCGTTCTGCCGGAGCCCGTGCACTTGAACCATCAACCGTTCTTGAGCTTCCCTACTCCGCAGTCACTGAACAACTCAACTCATCAAGTGCATTGATGTGGAATGTCATCGGAATGCTTAGTCGTCGTCTTCGCGCAATGGACCAAGCATTGGCAGACAGTGTGTTCCTTGATGTCACTGGCCGCACAGCAAAGCGCCTTCTTGAAATGTCAGACGGAAAAGATGATTTCACATTGCCAGTGACGCAAGAAGAACTTGCTGGCATGGTTGGTGCTTCACGTGAACGCGTCAACAAAGCAATCGCAAGTTTCATCAAGTTGCATTGGCTTGAACAGCGTGATCGCTCATACCGAATTCTTGAACGCGAAAAACTCTCTCAGCGCGCTAAATAGGAATTCTTAGCGCAATGCGCTGAGTAACCAATCTTTCGCACGTGCAAATGCATCAGCTGCATCATCAGGTCTATGCGCCGGACGCGATGCATCATGAGCAAATGCATGTTCCGCTTCCGGATACAGCACTACTTGTACCCCAGTTGAACGCAATTGATCAATATCAACGATTGGTGTGTAGTGGTCTTTTTCACCAACGATTGCAAGAACACCTTCTGCATACCCTGAAATCAACATTCCGAGTGGCTCACCTTGTGTCGGACTACGCCACGCTTCAGGCAATGTGATCATTCCGTAAAAGCTGACAATGCGCACAAACCGTTCATCGCGCGCAGCTTTGAAGCAATACATGCCACCCATACAAAAACCAATCAATCCGACCGTGTCTGTACCCAATGCATCAGCCGCTTCTAACAAGTCGCTCAAATTCTTTGCATCATCAAGTGTCGGTACCGCTGCAAAACGCGGATCAATATCCGGACCAAGGTCTGCTCGGGGAAACGGTTCAACTGCAATAACAGACATTCCCCATTCGCGTGAGAAGCGCGCAACCAAGTCGTCGTACAACGGACGTAGACCAAAAATGTCTGGCGCAACAACAAGGCCCATCACAGGTGATTCATGATGAACAATCTCAGCGGAGGTGCCTGACGGAAGAGTGATGCGCATTCCTTAAGTATTGCCGAACGGGTGAGACCTCC
>JBAXUC010000210.1:0-1936 GCA_037129855.1 Actinomycetota bacterium
TTGGTGCAGTTGCTGCCTATGAATTCTTGGATAACTCCATCACCGAACAATTAGTGGCAGGTATTTGACATGCGTCGCTCGATTGATGTTGTTCAGATTGATGCCACCGATCTTCCCGATGGTCTTGAGGACACGACACCCATCATGTGGACCGTTGCCGTGAGCGACGACTATGACGATGAAACACCACGTGTGGTGTTGACCGTTGAACCACTTGGTGCCAACGGTGAAGGTTTGGTTGCACACCTTGCACCAGATAACGCACGCAGATTACGAAAAGCACTAGCAGATGCCCTCCGCGAGGTGGGCGAAAAGGAATAGCCATGACAATTGCAGAAGCCCCTATCCCGCGCGATCTAGATGCAGAACAACTGCGCGACATTGAACGCTTCGAGATCGCCATTGATCAGTTCTTGAAAGGCGAAATCTCTGATGATGTCTTTCGTGTGATGCGATTGAACAACGGCATCTACGGTCAGCGCCAAGGTGGCACAGCACAAATGGTGCGCGTGAAGTTGCCAGCAGGTTCGATCACGCCGGAACAATTCGACGTAATGGCAGACCTGTCATCTGAATTCTCACGCGGATGGGGACACATCACCACGCGCCAGAACATTCAGTTTCACTTCGTAGACCTTCGCCGTATCCCAGACCTATTGCGCCGTCTTGCAGATGTACAACTCACATCACGCGAAGCATGTGGCGACACAGTGCGCAACGTAATGGCCTGCCACTTAGCTGGCGCGTGCCCATACGAGAAACTTGATGTCACGCCATGGGCTGAAGCGGTGTATCGCCATTTCGTACGCAACCCACTCGGTCAGCGCTTGCCTCGTAAATTCAAGGTGAACTTCTCTGGTTGCTCGACTGACTGTGGCCAGGCAATGTTCAACGACGTTGGTGTTGTTGCCGCTACTCGCACACTTGAAGATGGCTCCATCGAATCCGGCTTTCGTGTCTATATCGCTGGCGGACTTGGTGCCAACCCACACCCAGCACTTGCGCTTGAAGACTTCACATCGCGCGAAGACTTGTTGCCAACTGTTGAAGCTGCATTGCGCGTGTTTGACCAAACAGGTAACCGCGACAACAAGTTGCGCGCCCGTATGAAGTGGGTTGTTGACCAGTTGGGAATTGAAGAAGTACGTCGTCGCGTTATCAAGATTCGTCACACACTTCCTGCATCGTCGTCATGGCCAGGTGGAATTCCAGCAGAAGTACGCAACGCAGGTGATGCACCAGCAGGTCGTATTACAGAAGGCGAAGTGTCACAGGTAGGTCAGAGCACCATCATCAACTTCACATCGTCAGATCCGTTCCGTCGTTGGGAAAACGCAAGCGTTATCCGTGGCGCAGCTAATGGCACCGTGTCAGCAATTGCATACGCACCACTTGGCGATATCACCGCTGACCAGTTTCGTGCGCTCGCAACCATTCAGCGCCACTTCAAGTCTGATGTTCGTTTGTCGAACCGTCAGAACGTGGTGTTCCGCAGTTTGCAGCCGAGCCAAATGCGCGAGCTGTATGACATGCTCGATGCAATTGGTATGGCACGGCCTGGCGCCGAGCTTGCGCGTGACGTTGTTGCGTGCCCTGGTGCAGATACATGCAACATTGCCGTGACTCAATCACGTGGGCTTGCAAAATCAATTGGTGACAAACTTGAAGAAGAAGGACTCGCTGAAATTGGTGGAGTCCGCATCAACATTTCTGGTTGCACCAATAGTTGTGGTCAACACCATGCAAGCGATATTGGTTTCTTTGGTGTCGAGCGTCGTGCACATGGCAAGTCATTGCCCGGCTATCAGATGCTTCTCGGCGGATACGTTGGCGAAGAACAAATTCACTTCGGCGAAAAGGCTTTACGCGTTCCGGCAAAGGCTGCACCAGAAGCCGTCGCTCGCGTGGTGCGTCGTTTTGCTGCAGAACGAACAGC
>JBAXUC010000211.1:0-1924 GCA_037129855.1 Actinomycetota bacterium
GGCATGCATCAGGCCTTGACGCAGTTGTTCCACTTCGCTGCGCAGTCGCACTACTTCTGCTTCCAACGTCATGACATGGCGAATGCCTTCCAGGTTCATACCTGTGGCTGCAAGTTCTGTGATGCGCAAAAGTCGCGCAATATCTGCATCGCTGTATCGACGGTTGCCGCCAGTTGTTCGCGCCGGGGTTAACAAACCACGGCGTTCGTAGATGCGCAATGTTTGCGGGTGCATACCGGCAAGTTCGGCAGCCACCGAGATGACATAGAGAGCACGTCGATCATCGTTGGTCATGGCGTTGTTCCTGACGCACGTGGCGAGGAAAGCACTTCATTGAGTGATTCGATTGCCGTGCGCTCTTCATCAGAGAGTTTTGTTGGCACGTCTACATCGACAGTGACAATGAGGTCGCCGACTTGCTTCGGCAATTCAATGCCTTTGCCTTTCACGCGATGACGGGAACCACTTTGTGTGCCAGCTTTCAGGCGCAATGTCACGTCGCTGCCATCAAGTGTTGGCACTGCAATCGTTGCGCCCAATACTGCTTCAGTAAATGACACTGCGACGCGCGTCAACAAATTCAAACCTTCGCGTGTAAACAACAGATGCGGTGCAACATTGCATTCCACGAACAAGTCGCCAGCAGGGCCACCGTTGCGACCAGGAGTGCCCCGACCTTTCAAACGAATGCGTTGACCGTTGTCAACTCCAGCAGGAATTCGCACATTCACTTCGCGAGGCCGACGTTCAATTCCCGTACCTCGACATGTGGAACATGGGTTCTCGATAATGATGCCGTTGCCACTACACGAACGACAGGGCTGAGAGAACGAAAACATTCCTTGGTTGTCTGCTGTAGAGCCGCGACCACCACAGGCTGCACACGTTTTCGGGGTTGTACCGGCGCGAGCACCAGAACCAGTACATGATGAACATTGCGCATCTGCAGTGAGATGTAACGACGTTGTGATGCCGTGAGCTGCATCAACAAAATCAAGCGTCAGTGTTGTTTCGATATCTTGCCCGCGTTGTGGACCAGTTGAGCCGCCACCGCCACGACGTCCGCCACCGCTGCGACCAAACATTTGGCCAAGGATGTCTCCAAAACCGTCGCCGCCCATATCGAAGCGAATGTTCTGTCCGCCTGCGCCACCACCGAATCCGCCCATCGGGCCAACACGTCGTACTTCGTCGTACTCTGCGCGTTTCTTTTCGTCACCGACAACGTCATATGCAGCTGAAATGTCTTTGAACTTCTCTTCTGCTGCTGCGTTGTCAGGGTTTGCATCAGGGTGATACTGGCGCGCAAGTCGCCGGTATGCCTTCGTGATGTCTTTGACAGTTGCGTCTTTCGACACGCCAAGCACTGCGTAATAGTCCTTTTCGTACCATTCGCGCTGTCCTGACATGACTTATCCCCGCACCTTCACCATGGCAGCGCGCAACACGCGACCCTTCCATTCGTATCCAGTACGAAGCACTTCAACCACGATTGGTTCTCCGCCATCGCCTTCTTCATGAACAACAGCTTCTGAGGTAGTGGGATCAAACGGTTTGTCTAAAAGATCAAGCGCTACAAGACCTTGCTTCACAAGAGCAGCCATGAGCGCCGACCAAATAGGTTCAACACCATCTGCACCATGAGCAAAGGCTGCTTCACACGCATCAAGAACTGGCAACAACGAATCCGCAATACGCCCGGTGGCACGATCTACTTCATCAGACATATTCGACGTAACGCGCTTTTTGTAGTTTTCAAAATCCGCCTGCAGACGAAGTGCTATGTCTTTGAACTCATTACGTTCTTGGACAAGCGCATCAATGTCATGCTCGATGAGCTCTACTATCTCAGCGTCAATGGCGTCTTCTGGTTGATCAACATTGTCTTCTGACATGAATTACTGCTCATCTACAATTTCAGCAT
>JBAXUC010000212.1:0-1896 GCA_037129855.1 Actinomycetota bacterium
CGCCACTGCCGTCGACCAGTTGTGCGTTACGAATGACGGTTTTCTTGCCGGTCTGTTCGGTGAGGCTCATGATGTCAGTGTAGTTGTGGGGGCTTAGCCCTGAACCACGCTGGGTTTTAGTTCTGCCACTCGTCGTCGAGGAAGTTGGTGAAATCTTCAGTCCAGGTTGCGTAATGAGGCCAGATGCCTTCAACCCAGTCGTGAGCAGCGTCATGATCAACGTTCTCGTGGCGCATGTACCACGCCTTGAGAATGAGGCCGGTGCGGCTGCGTCCACCGTGACAGTGAATGAGAACTTCACGGCCTTCGCGAAGGAACGCATCGATTGAGTCAACAGCGTCTTTCACGATTGAGTTCAGATGAGTATTGCGATCATCTTTATCGATGAGGTAGAACTCGCGTCGATAGGGAAGGTGCTCCAGTCGTCCATATGTACGACAGAGTGAAATGACTCCCATGTTGGAATCTGCAGATGGTGCGCCGGTCATGTTGCTTGCATAAATACCTGCGTCGTGCAACATCGTTGGCTTGATGACAGATTCAAGCGGGGTTTCACCCTTTGGTGGAAGGCCAAGTAGGCGATGCGCCGTATCAAGCAATGTGCCAATTGTGTATTTCTTGATCGTTCCATCTGGCTGACGGACACTGCCGTTGACATAGGTAGTCCATCGAGAAGGAATTTGTTGGATTCCGTAGAGAGCACCAGCAATTGCTCCGGTGACAGCCGCAACAGTGTCGGCATCGTCACCCAGATTTACCGCGGTAGTGACAGCTTCTTCGAACGAAGATGTATTTCGAACACACCAAATAGCTTGTGCAATGCATGTCCAGACTGAACCGTTGCCAGGGTAACCAGGAAGTGTTGGGTTCCACTGGTCGCTCAACATCTCTGCGTAGATGTCGTGCTGTGGGCCACTCACGATGTCAAGAATGTCGACAAATGAATCGCTAAATGATCCAGAGATGATGATGCGACGAATGAGTTCAGCGACAATTGCCGCGCCGTACGATGCACCTTCTTCATAGTGGGTGAGATCAGACTGTTGACGTGCAATCTTTGCTGTCTTTGGGGCACCCCATCGAACGCCGGCAATAGCAATTGGCACGATGCGCATGACCGAGCCGTTACCTGCTGACTGGCCGAGGTAAGCGTGTGCTTCTTCTGCTGCAGTCATGTAGTCAGAATTACTGAGCGAAACGCGAGTGGTGTTTCCAATGTCGCGTGCAGTTTCTGCCCAAGCTTTGAAGTGAGTCCATGTTGTCTCTGCGTCGAACTTTCCATCAACGAGTGATTCAGCAAGCGCAAGAGCCATTTGTGTGTCATCGGTAAATTCACCAGGGGCCCAGTTGAAACTGCCGCCACCAATAAGTTCTCCTGTGCCGCCGACAGCTGGAGTAGGGAAGGTGCGGAAGTATGTGCCGGGCTCATCGAATTCAAATGGTGCTCCAAGTGCATCACCTATTGCAGTTCCAACTAATGCGCCGAGAATGGCATGCAGTTGACGTCGGGTGAGGTTTCGGGGATCGAGTGGTTCTTTTGTTATCTGTGTCATAGGGCCTCCGTGGTGTTGGGCGAATAGGGTATCACAGACTATAAACGAAGGGTGTGTGGGGATGTCTGAAAGGCCTGCAGCTGTTGGCTTTTATGAGAAATACCCCAGCGCTTACGCACCGGGGTATCTCATCGTTCGGGCTTGTCACTCCAAGGATGAGTGTATGGGAAAAGCAAAAACCCCGCGGTTTGCACCGCGGGGCTCCTGATCAGACTTGTCATTCCAGAAGTAAATTCTAGGGCTTCCAAGTCTTATTTTGATCTCGTCAATTCAAGTCTGAGTATACGGGAAAACAACAGAGGCGGAACCTTGCGGTTCCGCCTCTGACTACTTGGCCTGTCCT
>JBAXUC010000213.1:0-1873 GCA_037129855.1 Actinomycetota bacterium
CCAGTTATGCCCCGCGCATTTATCACCGGTATCACCGGCCAAGATGGCCAGCACCTAGCTGAGTTTCTCCATTCGAAGGGCTACCAAGTCTTTGGCATGTTGAAGGGGCAGAACAACCCTCGCGCCCTACAGATCCGTGACGAGTTCCCATATGTCGAACTGGTGCCTGGCGACTTAGCTGACCTCACCAGCCTGGTCAACGCTCTTGAATACGTGCAGCCAGACGAGGTCTACAACCTTGGCGCTATCTCTTTCGTTGCTATCTCATTTGGGCAGGCGGAACACACATCGAATATCACTGGTCTTGGCGTGTTGCGCATGCTGGAAGCCATTCGCATGGTGGGCGGCACTCAGAACAACAAGATTCGTTTTTATCAAGCATCGTCATCAGAGATGTTCGGAAAAGTTCGCGAAGTACCGCAAACCGAACTCACACCATTTCACCCACGCTCGCCATATGGCTGCGCAAAAGTGTTTGGCCATGACATCACCATTAACTATCGCGAAAGCTACGGCATCTATGCCTGTTCAGGCATCTTGTTCAACCACGAAGGTCCTCGTCGTGGACTTGAGTTCGTTACGCGAAAGATTTCAAACACAGCAGCTCGTATCAAGCTGGGTGTTGAAAAGGAATTGGTCATGGGCAACCTTGATGCAAAACGTGACTGGGGTTACGCAGGTGACTACGTGCGCGCAATGTGGATGATGTTGCAACAACCAGAACCAGACGACTACGTAGTTGCAACTGGTGAGACACACTCAATCGAAGAATTCCTCACATTGGCGTTTGAAGAAGTCGGACTTGATGATTGGCACAATTACGTGCGCCAAGACCCGCGATTCTTTCGTCCAGCAGAAGTTGACTTGCTCATTGGTGACCCCACCAAGACTCGCGACAAGTTGGGTTGGGTTCCTGAAGTTGATTTCCCAACACTCGTGAAGATGATGGTGAAGAACGACATGGAAATCGAAACCGCTCGCCTTCGTAAATAATGCGTTATCCCTCTAGGGGGAAATCCAGAACGCCATCAATCATTGATTCGGCATCAGGAATTGCACCGGCGTTCATGCGCGCCCGTAGTGCGTAGGAAAAGACTGCAAGAGCAACTGTTGAACCTGCCACAAGGCCGAGTTCAACGCGCAAGAACAGTTCGTCTGATGCAAACGCAGTTACGACAAGAAAGCCGATCATGGCTGACATCCAGCCAGCAGCAACGTATTTGTGACCCTGTAGAGCAATGACGCCCTGTGACACGGCTAGCGCGAGCATGTACATACCGCTTGCCAGTGCCAGTAATGTCAGTGTGCGTCGATCAAGACCACCGTCGTACACCATCTTCAGGATTGGTGGCCCAAGGACAAATGAGCCCACGGTGCCAAGTATCGCAACTGCGGTAACGACTTTCAGCAGTAATGAAAATCCTTGGCGAAATTCCGCAAGGTCACCTTTGGCCGCGAGACGTGCAAGACGGGGTAGTAGTGCAGCTTGTACTGCTTGAAACAAGAACAGCGGAACGCGCGACAACAACACTCCGTTACCGAACGCTGTTACCTTCTCGGCATCGCTTGCATTAGCTAGGAAATCAACACCAAGTGGACCAGCATTCACTAACGCTGCAGCCATGATGGTGCCCAATAACAACCAACCAAGATTCGGCGTAATTTCGGCATACGTCGCTGGTGGGCCATCATCGGTTTTTGTTTCCCCACGTACAAAAACCACACCTGCAGCAATAATGGGAGATACCGCTACTGATAGTGCGTATGCGCCAACGTTCGTTACGCCAAACTGCCACAGCAAAACACAGGCCGTGATGCGAACAAGGCCATCTACTGCCATCACTGTGCCGTACGCGCCGAACCGACCAGAACC
>JBAXUC010000214.1:0-1871 GCA_037129855.1 Actinomycetota bacterium
CACAAGAGCACCGCAATCAACCCACGCGTACTTCACGTCATTAAAACCAGTGACACCAAAGTTGCGTTGTCCGATGAAGAACTGAATGGAGTAGTTGCCGGGAGTTCCGAGAACAGTTGCAATATCTGCTGGGCTGAGAGTGGGGTTGAGACCAGCATTGAAGAGCGAACTAGAAGTGCGCAAACTTACCCACGGATTCAGAGCTGCAGTTTGTGTAGTGGTGGGGTCGACAGCATCAATGACTTGATCTCCGTCGTCGTCTGCATCAAGAGCATTTGGTAATCCGTCAGAATCAAGGTCTGCTCCAAGCACGAGAGGGTCAGCGTCAAATGATTGGACACCACGAGTACCAACGGCGGACTTTGTGCATGCCTTTTTCTGTGAGGTTGAAACCTTGACAATGCCACCAGTTCCAGCGGCAAGTGGGTTACCTGAAGTCGAACCCGCCACGATTGATTGTCGAGCAAATGTTGAAGCCTTTGGTCGTGATTTTGTAATCGCATAGCCCAGTTTTGAAAGCTTTAGGGTTCCAAGTTTTACGGTGGATCCTGCCAGCTTCACGTGTGCACATGTCTTTTTCCCAAGTGCTTCCTTTGCCAACACAATGGGCCCCACATAGCGATTATGGGCGTCAACCATTTGAAGCGTTGCGCCTTTCACTGCAGTTTTTGAAGCCGAGATATCAAACTTGCCTGCTTCGTTTGCCGTGCTGACTATGGCAGATCCAGTACTGCTAACCAACAACACTTTGTATCCCTGTGCTGCTTGGCCCAACGTGCCAGTGATACTCACTGAAGCGGCATTTGCATTCATAGGCAAAGCGGCAATTGAGGCAGATAAGCACACTGCCCCGACGAGGAGAGAACGATAGAACTTCATCACAGAGAATCCTTTACTTGTTGCTGCAAAGGACCCTACGCCTGAATTCGATCCGTGTCTAGGAAGGCGGAAGGAGGGAAACGAGCATTCGGGTTAGCAATGCCCGCCACGCTTCAGGGTCTGGCATGTAGTCGCCATAAACGTTCGATAGCGCGGTGCCAAGTGGAATCACTTCCAGCATGAACGCCAATGCTTTGTCATCAACAGCGGGGTCAACAAGGCCATCTAATTTGGCTTGCTGCACTGTGGCAATGATTTCCACGGTAAGGCGCGCTTCTGCATCAGTCAGGCGTTGCAACAAATCAGGGTTGTGGCGAGCAGCAACCAGGGCATCCATGCGGTCGAGCCTGAATTCGTTGCGCAGGGCGCTGCGCGGGTCACAAAAGTCGTCAACCAAAATCTTCAGTACTGCATCCAGGTCGCCTTCTTTACTGACAATGCTGGATAAGTTCGCCACGTCAGATTCGATATGAGCAAGAAACTGTGATTCACGAACTGCCGCAATCAGGCCGTCACGGTCTTTGAAGTAGTGGTACAGCAACCCAATCGCCACATTGCATCGTGTTGCAAGATCAGTGACGCGAAAGGCGTTATCACCACTCTCTTCAATCATTGCCCTAGCTTCAGCAAGAATTAGTTCAGCTGTCTCGCGGCTATTACTCACGGTCTCAACGATACGACTTCTGTTATGGCTTTGCCGATATTGGTAGATAGTTCGTATCCTCTTCGGGTGGAAACAATTGTCATCATCGGTGCATCACTCGCTGGCGTTCGAGCAGCAGAGACCTTGCGCTCAAATGGCTTTGCCGGAGCCCTCACCATCATCGGTGCAGAAACCCATATGCCCTATGACAGACCACCGCTGTCTAAAAACTTCTTAGCTGGTGATTGGGATGCAGACCGCATTGCATTGCGCAAACCCGACGACTTGTACTCGTTGAACATCAATTGGATGCTTGGTCAACCAGCAACATCGTTGAACACCGATGCGT
>JBAXUC010000215.1:0-1846 GCA_037129855.1 Actinomycetota bacterium
GTGGCAGACGACGAAGACATCTTCATTGTTTCGTTCCTACGTATGGGTGGCGAGTCTCGTCCGTGGGGCGTTGCGTTCGGCACGATCGCCGATGGCCCTACAGTTCTCACAGTTCCCGAAGGTCGTAACCGTCAACTAGTGGCAGACATGATGGCTGCATTTGCATCAGCAATTCTTGGTCATTTTCGCCATCCCTCTTATTCCGATGATGGACCTCAGGCATATTCAACTCAGCCACTTCGCCAAGTGTGGTTGCCCGGAACTTCACACGTTGAAATGTTGCACTTCATCGCTGCGGCATACGCGCGCTCTACGTGGGATAGGCCAGACATTGCCGTGTTGAATGCACTTGGCAATCTTGCTAACTGTTTATTTATCGAGTCGCAACGACCAGGACAGCAAACAATCGTTGCTGCCACTGATGCATTGCGCAGTTGCTACATTTTCCCCTCCACCCCTGTTCGCCAAGCGCATCTTGGCTATCTCCTTGGTTGGTTAAATGGTGGAACTACTCGTGAATCTCGGCTTGATGCCGCACATGCCGCAGAGAAATTGTCAGTGTCTACAGTTCTCGATCCGAATATTGAACGAACTGTTTTGCAACCTTTAGTTTCTGCGTGGGGTAATGCGCGAAACGAAAGCAACTCTTCATTGATGAACGAAGCAACCGATGGCATCCAGGCGGCGCTCGCAGATGAACTCACCATGCGTTGGCACCTTGCGCGTGAAGCCGCTGAAACTGTGCGAAGTGATTCACGTTCGGTCAATGCAGGCGTTGAGTCACTTCGTATTGACACTGCAAAGAGTTTTTTTCGTAGTTGGGGCGAGAAAGCACTCAACGAACTAGCAGAAGTTGATGCCTTTTGGCCAAACGTGTTTACTGACTACGGCGCACGGTCTGCTGGCTTTGCATATCAACTGCGCGCAGCACAAGACCAGAAGGCTCGGCACTTCTTGGTACACGGCGACCAGGAACTACAACGCGAGGAACTTGCATCAGGTCACGGTGTGATTTGCACCATCACTTCAGTCGCTACAGACGCACCAATGTGGAAAGTAAGTTTTTCGTACCCAGATCTTCCCACATTGAAGCACGGCGACAAACTTGTCATTGCTGGTACGCCACTAATCGTTCTTGAAGTGCATGAAATTGATTTTGATTCCCACACGATGATGTTGAAGCCAACATGGAAGAACGCAAAGCCAAAAGCCGGCGCACTCGGTATGGCACCCACCAGCAAAGAATGGCGGGGGAAAGAGCTTGTTCTCATTGATGAAATGCCCTATGGCATTGATGAACGTCGCGCCACCATGACACACCGTAAGAAGACATCTGGGTCTGACATCACTGACCTTATTGTTGCTCGTCCGCGTCGCCATGCTGCCCTTGACGATGACGGCCCTGTGCTTGCAAGTGGGGATGACCAATGAGCACACCTATATACAAGGAACTGCAAAAGTTCATTCGCGGTGGTGGCCGAATCGCTGTGGTGAAAGCTCCACCTGGTTCAGGAAAGTCATACAACTTGCTGGAGGCACTTGACGGTGCAATTGCAGACGGTAAACGCATTGCAATCGCAGCTCAAACCAATAACCAGGTTGATGATTTATGTGACCGTTTCTGTGCTCGATTCCCTGACGATGAAATTGTTCGTTTTTCTAGCGAGACATACGAGCGTCCGAGTGATCTGTCAGACAATGTGCAGATCATCTTCAAGAAAGATTTTTTACCAGTTGGCGCTTCAATCATTATTGGCACCGTTGCAAAACTGGGCCTAGTAGAGATTGTTGATGAATACGACGTTCTCTTTATTGATGAAGCGTGGCAAATGACATGGGCTGACTT
>JBAXUC010000216.1:0-1822 GCA_037129855.1 Actinomycetota bacterium
TTGACGAGTGCAACGCCAGACTCTGATCCGCGGCGCCACGCAGCAACACCTACGATTGCCCAGTCTTGTGCGCGACGATTGAACTTTTGAAAACTCCATCCAGCACCGTTCATTTTTGGAATACGAATCTCTGTGAGCATTTCGTCAGCGGCTAAGTCAGACTCAAGGAAACCTTTGTAGAAGTTGCTCGCAGCAATCTCGCGGGTTCCGTTTGGCCCCTGAACAACATACGTTGCACCAAGTGCCAATGTGGTGGCAGGCAAGTCACTTGCAGGATCAGCGTGTGCAATTGACCCTCCGATTGTTCCGCGGTGACGAATCTGGGGGTCACCAACAAATCCAGCCGCATGTGCCAAGAGTGGAGCATGCTGTTTGAGAACGGTTGAGTATTCAACATCATGGTGACGCGTGAGCGCACCAATGGCAATGTGGTCTCCGGCGTCTTTGATGTATGACAAGTCTGTGATGCGAGCAATGTCAATCAGTACTGCTGGTGAGGCAAGGCGCAACTTCATGAGTGGCAAGAGACTGTGTCCGCCGGCAAGAAATTTTGCGTCCTCACCGTATTCACTGATCAGGCTGATTGCTTCAGCAGCAGACGATGCGCGTTTGTAATCAAATGGTGCAGGTATCACGTGGTTCCTCCGTCAGACTTCTGGAATTACTTCTTGCCGGCGCATGCAAGCACCGACTGGACAATATTGTGGTATCCGGTGCAACGGCAGAGGTTTCCTTCTAGGCCGATGCGAACTTCTTGTTCGGTGGGGTTTGCGTTTTCATTCAGAAGACTGATCGCAGCCATCACCATTCCGGGGGTGCAGTATCCGCACTGGAGTCCGTGATTCTGCATAAATGCTTCTTGCATCGGATGCATCACGCCGTTGGTGGCAAGACCCTCAACCGTTGTGACACTTGCGCCATCGGCTTGCACTGCCAAGATGGTGCAACTCTTGACGGACTCTCCGTTGAGATGCACCGTACACGCGCCACAACTTGAAGTGTCGCAACCAATATTGGTGGCCGTGAGACCTAAATGTTCACGCACATAGTTCACCAACAAGGTGCGTGGCTCCACGTCTCCCTGTGTGTCGGTACCGTTGACTGTGATATTGATCTTCACGTTTCCCCCTCGCGGCTCTCTTACAAAGTAGAGCCTGAGGTCGCCCTTTTCCAAAGCGAAGCACCATGCAATCTCGCTTTTTGGGCACTACTCGTCTAGTTTGCGCAATCCCGTATAGGCAAACCACATCGTGAGAGTGCCAAGCACCACAATTGCCAGTAAGCCACCCCAAGTATTTTCCCAACTGACTCCACCTACTGGAGGGTTCAGGAAACCCTGTCTAGATAAGCGCAAAATATTGGTTGCAGGGTTCACCCGGGCAATGTGTAATAACCAGCCCTGCATCATGGACATGGGGGCTTGAGCACTTGAGGTGAACAAGACCAAAAATAACGTGAGTTGCATCAGTGCTGCTCCGCGCATGTCTCGAAATCGATAGGCGAGTCCCAAACCCCAGCCCGTGGCCACGATGGCTAAGCCAAATCCAGCCACATAAAACATCAATATTCCCAAGATCCCTTGTGTGGGGCGAGCACCAAAGAGATATCCGAATCCCAATACCGTTGTCAGAACGACAAAGGTTCGAACAAAAGAACTCAAGAGTGGACCAAGCAACAGAGCAGCGCGTGGTGTTGGTGCCATGCGGAGGCGATCCATGAAACCGTTCTCGATATCCTGGATTGCCGAGAAGCCCAGCCCGAGACCACTAAAGGCTCCGCCCATACATCCAGAGAGCGAAAGAAACCAGTTGATGGATCGATC
>JBAXUC010000217.1:0-1815 GCA_037129855.1 Actinomycetota bacterium
CAGTGTGCCATCTGCAGCCCCGATTTTGTGCGATTTGGATGGTGTCGTATGGCTAATGCATCAGCCAATTGCTGGATCGGTCGATGCAATTGAGTCGCTTCGACAGTCTGGCCATCGGGTGCTATTTGTCACGAATAATTCTTTTTCTGTTGTCGCCGATCAAGAAAACGCATTGGCCAAGATAGGTATTGACGCGCACAATGATGTTGTCACGTCGTCTCAGGCTGCTGGTGCACTATTGCGCAAAGGCGAAAGAGTATTGCTTGGAGGTGGCCCGGGTGCTGTCGAGGCGATTACGAATGCTGGGGCAATTCTGGCCGGACGATCTGACGATCACATTCAAGGTGATGCAGATGCACAGAAAATGAATAACGAAATAGACCAAGAATTTGATGTCGTGATGGTTGGGTATCACGCAACGTTTGATTACCGCGGGCTGACCAGACTGTCGAACGCGGTGCGTAACGGCGCGCGACTGATTGCGACCAACGACGATGCAACATATCCAACCCCTCATGGCGTGATTCCGGGTGGTGGATCAATCTTGGCGGCGGTTGCGGCAGCCTCGGGCGTTCAACCAATCATCGCGGGTAAACCTCACAAGCCAATGGCCGATTTGGTGCGCCAAGTTTTGGGCATCAATGATCTTTCTGATGCATGGATGGTTGGCGACAGACCTTCAACGGACGGATTATTTGCACAGACCGTCGGTTGCAAGTTTGCTCAAGTATTGACTGGCATCTCGTCGCTAAATGATGCGAGCGCGGTTGTTGGAGGCGATACTCATGTGTTTGCCGATCTTGCTACTTTCGCCAAGATGATTGTTGGTTCGTAGACAGATGTCTAAAGCTCGTTTGCGACTCGACGCCTGGTTGGTCAAGCAAGGGATAGCAACGGATGCAGGGCATGCGAAGGTATTGATCGATCAAGGTGTGATTCTCGTCAATGGATCGATTGCGCTGACGGGAAATCGGATGATTGCTAATTCCGACAGTGTGTTGTTGTCGATACCCGCACGATTTGTTTCGCGTGGAGGAGAAAAACTCGAAGCTGCGCTGCAGTCGTTTGGAGTTGAGTTAGTAAACAAGCGCGTATTGGATGCGGGGGCTTCAACGGGAGGGTTCACCGATTGCGTCTTGCAACACGGGGCGAGTGAAGTGACTGCCCTAGATGTCGGCAAGTCGCAGTTGCACGATCGTTTGGTGCGTGATCCACGAGTGATAGTGCTTGACTCAACGAACGCGCGGTCGATGACGATCGCCATGGTTGGTGACTTTGATGTGATTGTTGCAGACCTCTCTTTTATCTCGCTGCGCCAAGTTGCCACAGCACTTTGTGAAGTGCTGCGTCCACATGGAGACATGATCTTGCTGGTGAAGCCGCAATTTGAAGCTGAAAAGTCCGAAGTTGACAAGGGCGCTGGCGTGATTAGGGACCCGGAGATTCATCAGCGGACGATCGCTCAGGTTGTTCAGGCGTTTAATTCGCAGGGGATGAAGCGATCAGGACTCATCGAGTCTCCATTGCGTGGGGCAGACGGAAATACCGAATTCTTGCTCCATCTACGCAGGGATCTCTTAAGTGGTGCGCACTCTGTGAGTGGGGTTGAGTAAGTTGGCAGGCATGGGGATGAGCCGATGAAATCCATTTTTGTTGTGGCCCACCACACACGCGGCGAGATCGCTCAGTTGCTGACCGACCTAGAAGCTTGGTGCACGAAACACGGCCACAATTTGTGGATGTTGCCCGCAGACGCGAAAGCCAGAGGGTGTGAGCATCTAGCAAGCGATAGGGCGGCCATGGATGCCGACATCG
>JBAXUC010000218.1:0-1803 GCA_037129855.1 Actinomycetota bacterium
TTGCAGAGCGTCAAGATATTGCATGGAAGCACACACCAGAAGACTTGTCGGCATTTTCACGAGGTGAAGGCCCCGGAGCACCGGTACGCATGCTGAGCAGGCTTGCACGAGCAGGCGTGGAAGATGCCATCGAGTTGTCGGAACGTAAACCTGATTGGATTCGTCCGCGTGTTTCCCTTGGACCTGAAGTTCTCGATCTAAAAAAGACATTGCGTGATCATTCATTGGTCACTGTGTGCGAAGAAGCCGGTTGCCCCAACTTGTCTGAATGTTGGAGCGACGGAACCGCAACGTTTATGGTGCTTGGCGAACGGTGCACACGTGCCTGTGGGTTTTGTTTAATTGACACCAGCAAGCCAAATGCACCAGATTCCGATGAACAAGCGCGCATTGCTGCAGCAGTTGCCGAATTGGGATTGTCATATGTGGTGCTTACCATGGTGGCGCGCGATGATCTAGCCGATGAGGGAATGGGGCACATTGCACAATGTGTTGCCGCTATCAAAGACCTTGACCCATCAATCCAGGTTGAAACTCTGATCTCTGATGCGCGAGGAACTGTTTCTCTCGACATCATTTTGAACGCCGCGCCTGATGTGTTGAATCACAACGTAGAAACAGTGCCGCGTTTGCAGCGAGCAGTGCGGCCATCGGCTGGATATGCGCGCAGTTTGTCAGTGTTGTCTCGTGCCAAAGCGCACGGGCTTACCGTGAAGTCAGGCCTCATCGTGGGAATGGGTGAAACCGATGACGAAGTGTTTGGCGTGCTTGCTGACCTTGCAGCCATTGGTGTCGACATTGTGACAATTGGCCAGTACCTTCGACCAACGTCACATCACTTACCCGTGTCGCGCTGGGTGGAACCCGCAGTATTTGATTCATACAAGCGCGTAGGGGAGTCACTTGGTATCGGGCATGTGGAATCAAGCCCACTGACACGGTCGAGCTATCACGCAAAAGAGTCTGCTGCACACGCTGTACCTGTCAAGATTGGTTCCCGATGAGTTCTACAGTTTCTGAATCAACATTTCGTAATCGCCTAGATAGGGCCCGTACTGAAATGGCACGCACCGGTGTCGACGCACTGATTTTGTCTCTCGGACATGATCTGCCGTATCTCACTGGTTACTTGGCAATGCCATTAGAGCGTCTCACCATGTTGGTTGTCCCACGTGAAGGCGATGCTTCGTTGATTATTCCGCGGTTAGAAGCTCCTCGTGTTACTGAGATGCGAAGCGTCTTTTCACTTGCTACCTGGAATGAAACTGATGACCCTGTTGCGTTGGCGCACAAGCTGCTCGGATCAGCCCGCACCATTGCTGTTGGCGACCAGATGTGGTCTCGCTTCCTTGTCGATTTGTTGAAGTTCCGACCTGATGCGAAATATGTCCGTTCTGTTGTAGTGATGGAAGCACTTCGGTCACGCAAAGATGCTGCAGAAATTGCAGCGTTAGTTGCTGCTGGTGCTGCGGCTGACAGAGTTGCTGCGCAGTTACATGCTGGAGATATCCCGCTTGTTGGTCGCACTGAAGCACAAGTTTCTGCAGACATTTCGGCTCGTCTTCTTGCTGAAGGACATCAAGTGGTGAACTTTGCAATAGTCGCCGCTGGTGAAAATGCTGCAAGCCCTCATCACCATGCCGGCGATCGAGTAATCAAGCACGGCGAAATTGTGTTGTGTGATTTTGGTGGCACGATGAATGACTATTGCAGCGACATCACGCGATGTGTCCACATTGGTGAGCCACCATCTGACATTGCCGAGGCGTACGGCGTGTTGTTCGAGTCGCAAGCTGCAGGTGT
>JBAXUC010000219.1:0-1800 GCA_037129855.1 Actinomycetota bacterium
CTGCATGGAACCGATAAACAGCACTACGCACAATGCGTGCTACTGATGGTGAAATCATTCCGTCAAGCAATTCCCAGAGGCCGCTCTCTGTATTGAGCGCAACTGAATCTTCGCCATCTTGCACTTGAAATTCCCATCGGCGGTAACGGCGCACTCCTTGCACAAAAGTAAACGGGCGATCTGTATGGCAAAACTGGCGCACACCGACAGGAAGATCAACTACTGCGCCATTGTGTAGTTCGGCGTCAACCACTAACCACTCCTGATCAAAATGCAAATCCTCTAATTGCAGACCTAGAAACTTTCGTGTCCAACTTGATGCTCCATCGCAACCAACAAACCAACGCGATTCAATCGTTTCTCCGTTATCAATTGTTGTGACAACTTTCTTGCCATCATCTTCAATGTGCGTCACCGTGCAGCCCCACATCACCGTTGAACCTCGGGCTTCAGCTTCGGCCCGCAACATGGCATCTAGCTCAGGTTGATAATGAACAACTACTGGCGGCACTCCCTGCAGACCGACTGGTGGAATATCTGCCCCAATGATTACTTCATCATCTGGACCAACAAAATCACCGCGTTGTAATGGCTCAGTATTGAGCTGCAGCCACTCACCCATTCCGTGGTCGTAACAGGCACGGAGAATCTCATCATCCATCACAATTGCTCGTGGTAATTGATACGGAATGAGGTCGCGATCGATAACGACGTTTGAAACCCCCATGTCATTCAGAATCGTGGCGAGAAAACTTCCTACAGGGCCACCTCCGAGAATTGTGACGTCAACTTTTTTCATTGAATAAATTCAGTGATGAGCGAAGTACGAAATGCTCGAACAGTCTCACGCCTTTGCTGCTGGCCAGACACACTCATTTTCCTGCTGTTGCGTAGTCAGTTAAGGATTCAGCACTTTCACCAGCTTTGCGTCGTGCGTTGAGTACTTCGAAATCAACATCAATGCCGATGGGGTTGGCAGCAAACAGTGGCCCGTTCATGAATTCATCTGCCTGTTCCATTGTCAATGAATCAACTTGAGTCTCCACTTGGTTGCCATCAGGATCGCGGTAATAGGCAGACAACGTCATTCCGTGATTGATAGTCCAGTACGGAGAGACTCCTTTTGTTTTCATGCGCTCGTACTGACCGAAGAGGTCATCTATTGACGCATATGTGAAAGCGAAATGTTCAAGGCCTTCTGATTTGGGTGACCGAGACTCTAGGTCGGGCATATTCACGATGGCAATGCGGTGATGTTCGTCGTCATAAGAAAGGAACGAGATGAAATCATTCCCATGGCGGACAGAACCCTCTAAGAAATCAAGCCACCACTCAAGCATTTCTGCGTACCGTGGGCTCTTCAAAACGACATGAGCGAATTTGATAGGCGAAGCCATGAAATTTCCTTACTCTCCATTGTTAGTCAAGTGACTGCTAATGGCTACAGTAGCCCCATGACATTGCGATTCGCTTCCAAAAACGGCCGGGCTCAATTAGTAGTCGGCCCCAATAACAACCTTGTCGATCTGGCCGAAGTCAGTGGTGGGAAGTTTGATGCAGATCCGATCAAAGCTTTTCCGCGATGGGCTGAACTACGTGCGTTTGCTGCAACAGTGACTGATGGTGGATCACCTGCAAACCCTGACGAACTGGATGCACCATCACCATGGCCGTTGCAAGTGTTTGCAATCGGATTGAACTATCGCTCTCATGCTGAAGAAAGCGGAATGGGACTTCCTGCAGTTCCTCTTACATTTACAAAATTCACATCGTGCATCGCTGGACCGAATGCTGACATTC
>JBAXUC010000022.1:0-17446 GCA_037129855.1 Actinomycetota bacterium
CAACAGCACTGTGTAGCCCTGGTCGCGAATCTTCAAAATCAATTCGTTGAGTTCTTGTTTTTCAGCAGGGTTAAAACCAGCTGCTGGCTCATCCAAGCAGAGCAACTTCGGGTTAGTTCCGAGTGCACGGGCAATTTCCAAACGACGCTGATGGCCGTATGGCAAATTTCGTGCTGCGACCTCTGCGTACTCATCAATGCCGATGAACCTCAGCAGTTCGTGCGCACGTTCACGACTTTCAGTTTCTTCACGCCGACTGCGAGGAATGCCGAGAATCGCACCAACAACACTGGTCTTGCTGTGTGCATCAACACCAACCATGACGTTTTCAACCGCTGACATGTTGGGAAAGAGACGAATGTTTTGAAAGGTGCGAGCAATGCCACGCTTGGTGATTTGGAAACGCTTGAGACCAAGCAATGACTTATCATCGAATGTGACCGTGCCGCTCGTTGGTGCATACACGCCGGTAATTACGTTAAAGCACGTGGTCTTTCCGGCGCCGTTCGGGCCGATGAGACCAAGGATCTCGCCCTTGTTGATGTGAAGAGAAACATTGTCGAGTGCGGTAACACCACCAAATTGCATAGTTACTTGATCAACACTGAGAAGAACATCAGACATCTGATTCACCCTTCTTCGCAATACCTGCAGCTGCACCACGACGGGGAATGATTCCTTGTGGGCGGAACACCATGACAAGCACAAGTACGACGCCGAAGACGAAATAGCGACGAGTAGAGAAACCACGGAAGCGTTCAGGAATCCAGGCCACCAAGAAGCCACCCATGATGACGCCGTACATGCTGCCGGTGCCACCGAGAACGACAGCCGCAAGGAAGAGAATCGACAGTTGCAGTTGGAAGTTGTCGGGGTTAATGAAACCAACTTTGGATGCATACAAACAACCGGCAAGGCCACCAATAGCTGCACCGATTGCAAATGCCCAGAGCTTGAATTTAAAGGTGTCAACGCCCATGAGTTCGGCTGCGTCTTCATCTTCACGCACTGCTGCCCACGCGCGACCAACACGGCTGTTCTCAAGACGAGTGAGAACAAAAATCACAATCAGAATGACAGTGAACCCGAGATACCAATATGGCTTGGCATTTAGAACACCGAATTGAAGCGGGCCAAAACTGGGTGGGCGTGCAATCTTGCTAATACCGCGAGGACCACCAAGCCAGTTGGAGTTATTGGCGGTGATGCGAATAATTTCACCGAAACCGAGCGTAACGATTGCCAAATAGTCGCCACGCAAACGCAAGGTGGGCGTGCCCAAAATGACACCTGCAATCATGGCCATAATTACTGACAACGGCAATGCAGCAATCCACGGCAAAGTGAATTGCCCTGAAGTGACTACTGCTGTTGTGTACGCACCGACCGCATAGAAACCGACATACCCAAGGTCAAGCAAACCGGCAAAGCCCACAACAACGTTGAGGCCGAGAGCGACCAAGATAAACATCATGATTTGGTCAGTGAGAACGTTCTCAAAGCTGGTGCCAGGCGTGTTGATGATCCAACCAAGAACAGGAACATCTGGCCAATACGGCGTGAGATACAGCGCAGCGATTAATAACGCAGACAACGACCATTTTGCAGAACGCGGTAACGCGCGAAAACGATTGCCGAGTTGCAACTGAGGCGTGGTGCGCTGACGGAACGCTTCAGTGAGGCTCATACGCGAGCCTTCCCAAGAGACTCACCGAGGATTCCCGTTGGACGGAACATGAGAACGGTCAACAACACGACAAACGCAATGACGTCTTTCCATTGGCCACCGAAAATAGAAGATCCGTAGTTTTCAGCGAGCCCCAGCACAATGCCGCCCAAGAGCGCACCCTTGATATTGCCGATACCGCCAAGAACTGCTGCGGTGAAGCTCTTCACGCCCAAAAGGAAACCAATGTTGAAGCGTGTTTGGTCATACACGAGGGTAAACATCATTGCTGCACCACCTGCCATTGCCCCACCAAGAAGGAATGTGACCAAGATGACTGAGTTGACATTTACACCAAGAATGCGCGCAGTTTCTGCATCTTGAGCAACTGCGCGAATACCGCGGCCAAGACGAGTGCGATTCACGAAAAGCAATAACGATGTCATCATGAGAATCGCGCCAATTGCGACAATGACATAGTCAATACGAACATCAGCCCCAAGGAAATTGAAAAGTACTTTCTTTTCCAATACGCGAGGAGTCGTATAGACCGAACGCTGTTCAGGACCCCACGTTGCAACAGCCTCAGCCATCGCCATAGAGGAGCCAATTGCAGAAATTAGAAAAGCAAGACGAGGTGCTTGGCGACCGCGTCGAAAAATTCGCACATAGCCAAACGAAACAGGACCAGTGATGACTGCTGCGATCGCAAGATTGGTCATGATGTGGTCTGAGAAAAGAAATGATGCAATGAGGCCAGTAAGAAAGGCAAGAACTACTGCGCCGTACGCATCGCCGGCGCCACGTAATGGTCGATACGCAGTACGTTCAAGAACTATTGCACCGGCTCCAGAGACAACCATGGCAGCAATAATGCTGCAGACAAGAATCGCAACGAGAACAAACCCGCTGCGATAGGGATATTGGCCATCATCGAATAACGAGATACCAAAAACTTTTGTGAGAGAAATGAGCACGCCGAACGTGCCCACCATAAATATTTCGGAATGAGCAAAGTTAATAAGTCGCAGAACTCCGTACACCATGGTGTACCCAAGTGCGACAAGCGCGTAGATGAGCCCCAGCACAATGCCTGAGACAGTGAGGTCCCAGAATGTTCTGTAAATCAGCCAGTGGCTCATAATTCCCTACGTTCGATTTGTTCCACGATATTGCAGTGGCGGCTGGGAACAAATTCCCAGCCGCCACGGGCAACGTTCTTAGATCGGATCTACCGACCTACGATCACTTGATGTCAGCGACGTAGGTGATTTTTCCACCCTTGACTGTGTACATGTAAATGGTTGCTGCTTCAGTAGCTTCGCCATTTTCAGTGAACTTGATTTGCTTGGTGATACCAGCAGCATCGTATGCATTGACTGCAGCCTGTACTGCCGCACGGTCCTTCGCGCCAGCTTTGATGACGTTGAGGAATACGTTTGCAGCGTCGTAGTACTCAGCACCGTAGGTACCAGGAACTTCGTTGTACTTTGCGGTCCATGCAGCAATGAATGCTGCGTCGCCGTCTTTACATGGGCAAGCAATGAGTGCGCCTTCAGCAGCTGGGCCTGCAGCATCTGCATATCCAGCCTGATCCTTAACACCGTCACCGAACACGAGTGTTGACTTAACACCAGCATCACGAAGTTGTGTTGAAAGCTTTACTGCTTCACCGTAGTAACCACCGTAGAAGATGACTTCTGGGTTTGCGTCTTTCATCTTCGATACAGCTGCTGAGAAGTCAGCGGCCTTTGGATCGATTGAGTCAGAAGCTTTTACAGTTGCGCCTGCAGCAGCTTTCACTGCATCAGCGAGGCCTTTACCGTAGTCAGAAGCATCATCGATGATTCCAACAGATTTTGGCTTCAATGTCTCTGAGATGTACTTAGCAACTGCTGGACCTTGAACTGCGTCGTTTGCAAGAATGCGGTGGAATACTTTGAATCCTGCATTCTGAAGTTCTGCGTTTGTTGCTGAACCGGTGATTGTTGCGAGGCCAGCCTCGTCATACAACGGAAGAGCAGCCTTTGACTCACCAGAGAATCCTGGGCCTACAAGACCAAGGATTGTGGCGTCACTGACAACTGCCTGAGCAACTGCAGGTGCCTTTGCAGGGTCACCTTGTGTGTCGAAAGTTTTGAGAGTTACACAAGCGTCTGCGTTAGCAGCGTTGTACTGATCAACTGCGAGCTGAGCACCCTTGAGCATTGGAGCTCCGAGGTTTGCGGCATCGCCTGTTTCTGGGAATTGCAAAGCAATGCTGGCAACTGGTGCGTCACATTTGACTTCGGTTGACATAGCGGCAGTGGTATCGGAAGCCGCCTTGTCGGAACCGCCACAGGCGACTCCTACAAATGAGAGGCTGACGAGAACCGCACCGGCACGTAGCAAGTTGGATTTCTTCATGGTTTTTTCTCCCCCTAGGAGATCGGTGACAAATGCCACAATTACTGGGTAGTAGAAACAAACTATCGGCGTCTTTGACAAAAGGTCAAGGGCGCAGGAGATGATGCACCAGGGAGACGACATCTCCATAGGAGTTATAGAGAGGTGCAAACCCGAAACGCATGAGATCTGGGGGCCGAAAATCAGCAATGATGCCCTTGGCTGACATTTGGTCGACCAAAGCTTTCCCACCCGCAAACCCAAGCGCCACATGGCTTCCACGGGATTCAGATTCTCGGGGAGAAGCCAACATGAAGCCTCGGGGCGCCAGATGAGCATCAAAAAGGTCGATAAATAACCCCGTAAGACCCATGCTCTTGGCCCGAATTTCGGCCATAGAGACCCACGAGAAAATTTCTAGAGCGGCTTCCAAAGATTTCATGCTTAAAACCCCGGTGGTGCCAGTGAGGAAGCGGGAAATGCCAGGGGCTGGACGGAAACTGAGTTCAAAGTCAAAAGGGGCTGCATGAGCCCACCAGCCTTGGAGTGGCTGACCAGATTCAGCAAGTAGCCGCGGTGCCACATATATAAAGGCAGGAGCACCTGGCCCGCCGTTCAGATATTTGTAGCCGCAGCCGACCGCGAAGTCGATATCCAGCGTCGATACATCGAACGGCACTGCGCCTGCCGTGTGCGCGAGATCCCACACCATTAACGCACCATGTTGATGCGCAGCAACGGTGATTGCCGGTGCATCCAAAATCTTCGCGGTTCGATAATCAACATGAGTAGCGGTGACAACAGCGGTGCGTTCAGAAATAGCACCGATGATTTCTTCTGCTGGTACCGCAACCAATGTCATGCCATGTTGATCGGCAACACTTTGAGCGATGTAAATGTCTGTCGGGAAATTGTTGATATCGATGACAATTTCTGTGCGACCGGGACGAAGTGCGACTGCCGACATCAGTGCCTTATGCAAATTGATTGACGTGTTGTCGCAGCTAATCACAGAATTTTGTGCTGCACCAATGAGCGGCGCAATCATGTCGCCTACTCGCAGGGGCATCGCAAGCCAATCTTCATTCCATGAACGAATCAGGCGTTCGCGCCATTCAACTTCAATAGTGTGCTGCAACACTTCTCGAGATCTCAGGGTTAATGGGCCAAGTGAATTTCCATCGAAGTATGTAACATCAGCCGGAAGGTCAAACTTCGCTCGCATTGGTGCCAATACATCTTGCGCATCAAGTGTTCGTGCTAGTTCTTCTGCGTCAATGAGATTCACGATGGTTCTTTCAGTAACTGTGCGAGCGTCCAGTCTCCCACCACTGAGCCTCGACGCAACAAATCGTATGGAAGGTTGAAATGGTCACGATTCGGAACAACCATGGAGTCTGCAGTAGTGCCGCTGAATCGTAAATGGTCTGCATATTCAGCATTCTGGCGAATGAACTCTGACGATTCAGATTCACCGACAGCGCAAAGCGCCCGTGACAGTCCGTGAGTGGATGCAAGCAACTGCGGGCTGATGGCCGCTGCCGATTCATGCGTGAGATGCAGTGGCTCATTTGTGTCTGTGACAACCAACGGCCGCAAGTCATAGATTCCGCTTAACAACACAACGCCAGACAAGCGTGATGCGATGGCGTATTCCCGTGCACACATTGCCGCTAAATGTGCACCAGCGCTGCAACCAGCAAGTACTACGTGTGTTGGCTGCAGTTCCGCAATGGTTTTTTCAACATCAATAATGCATTCCTCAATGATGTCGGGAATTGTGGCGAACGGAGCCAACGTGTATTCCACTGCATGTAAAGAAATTCCTTCTGCTATTGCATCGTTTGCATTAAACAGAGAATCAGCAGCTGATAGTCGTTGCCAGTACCCACCATGGATGTAGATCAGAAGTGGGCGGCGAGGCTGTCGTAAAGCGTTGGCGTCATACGGTGAGCTGAGTTCGTGATATTCGGCGAGGTATTCATCAAGCGGGCGAAGGGCATACCGCGATGGCGAATACTGGTAATCAACATCAGCATCTGGGGCCGATTGCCATTCGAATGGCGTACTCACTGCAGAGGACGAGTGCCCGCAACGGTCGTGCGGTGCAGTTCACGGCGAAACCCAGAGTAATCGTTCAGGGCATAATGCTGCGTTGAACGATTATCCCAAATAGCCAAATCTCCGTTGCTCCACTTATGACGCACAGTGAACTTCGCATCAGTTGTGTGCAAGTGCAACCAATCCATAAGACGAAGTTTCTCAATCTCATCTGCGATGCCTGTGAGGTCACGCACATACGCACGATTGAAGAAGAGCACTAACTTTTCAGTTTCCGGGTGAGTTGTAATCAGTGGGTGAATTTCTGTGTCATTTGCAGTCTCGTCACACACGATGTTCATACTGGAAAGACCCGAATGGATTGCTTGCATCTTCGGTGAATATGCGTCGCGAGCAGTATGTATGGAAGCAAGGTGAGAAAACTGTTCCTTGTATGCATCCGACAGCGCGTTATACGCAGCGGTCATTGAAGACCACAACGTGTCTCCCCCATATGCAGGAACGTCAAGCGCATGCAAGACAGTGAACGACGGCGGCGCTGGTTGAAAACTGAAATCGCTGTGCCATGCACCACCAAAATTAAATGCATTGCCGTCTTTGGCTTCTTTCAGAACCTTGATGACATCAGGATGGTCAGGACTTGGTTCAATAAAAGGAGATTCAGCAGCTGGCCCCAGACGACGCGAAAAATCCACTTGTTCCAAAGGCGTTAACGATTGGTCCGGGATGATGATGACTTCGTGTTCACACGCGATCTCTCGGAATGATTCCAATTGTGAATCAGTGAGAACTTTCACATCGTCCACGTAGACCGTGGCCCCTAGAACTCCTGTTAATCGCTCTACCCGCATACCTCTACCGTAGAGCACAAGAGACCAATAGGGAATCAGCATGGTGTTTTGTGGCAACATCAATACGTGGCGTTTAGAGATGGTGACGGATGGGTGCTGTGCACCAGGTGCCAATCCCGCCATTGGGGACTTCATGGTGCGGCTGGGCTATTACTAGTGCGCACTGACCTTGAGATCCCTTGTGTTCTGCTTCAATTGCGTGCCGCATGGACCCATGGCGGAGGCACCTGGGCGTTGCCAGGTGGAGCGCTTGATTCCCATGAAGACTCCGTCACAGCAGCTGCTCGAGAGGCACACGAAGAAGCGGGTATCGAGCCACAACATCTTGAATTTAAAGCGGTCTTTTCAGATGACCATGGCAACTGGCGCTACGACACTGTGATTGCCCACACCACGACTGATGCAGGCGCATACGAAGCAAACGCAGAATCTGACGACTTGCGATGGGTGCCCGTTGACGAAGTGGGCCTCTTTGACCTTCACCCAGGTTTGCGAAACACATGGCCAGTCTTGATTGACCACGTAAAAACGTCTCTTCAGAATTAATTGCCATGCGCAAAAGAACTCTGTACCTTCTTCAAGCAACGACTGCCCTCGGTGGCATGGGCTACGGCGTCATGTTCACTGTTCTTGATGACTTCCGCGACAAGTACGGAATCACGGAATCAAAGCTTGGCCTTATTGTCAGCATCGGATTCATCACTGGGTTTTTCTCACAAATTTTGTTTGCACCGCAAGCCGACAAGGGGCACGCAAAGAAGCTTGTCATGACGGGCATAGTTATCGAGATAATCGGAACATTGATCATGGCATTTGGTCATGCATTTCTTCCGCTCATGCTTGGTCGATTACTCACGGGGTTCGGTGTCGGTATTTCTGAACCGGCATTACGACGCATTCTGATTTTGTCTGACCCAGAACGAATGGGACAAAATCTTGGCCTCATCGTGAGTGCAAGCGTTGCTGGCTTCACTGCTGGCCCCATTGTCTCTGCACTTACCGCAGACACATTAGGAATTTCTGCACCGTTCCTTATTGTTGCAGTACTTCTTCTTCCTGTTGCATACGGATTGTTCAAGCTGCATTTTCAAGAAGCAAATATTGAAGACGCGCCTACTCAGCGACTTGCATTTGACATGTTGCGCAATCGCCCGCTTGCAGGTGCAATCATGATCGGCCTTGCACTCTTTGCAATGATCGGAACTTTTGACTCGGTGTGGTCAGTGATGATGGCAGATATGAAAGCACCCACATGGGTAGCAAACGTTGGTATCAGCATGTTTGCATTCCCCATGATTTTCTTGGCACCACGTGGCGGAAGATTGACCCAGAAAGTTGGGCCGTTTAAAGCCAGCATCGTTGGGCTCTCGATCGGATCTGTTTGTCTTGTGCTGTACGGAACATTGTGGTCTCCCTACCCCATGCTTGCCGTTGGCATCATCCATGGCGTCGTTGATGGACTCACCGTTACCGGTGGCTCGGCAGCCGTTGCATTGGTCGCGCCGCGTGAACGTCTTGCATCGGCACAAGGTTTATACGGCGGACTTCAAACCTTGACCGGCGGTATCGCAGCTGCCATTGCCGGCACTGCATACGGGATCATTGGAAGAGCAACGTTCGTGTGGTGCGCAGTCGCAATGTTGTTATTCATTGCAATTGGAGCATGGCTAGCCAAAGGCAGCCTTCACATCACTGGTAACGATGTACCAGCAGATGCCTAACTAGCGCACTGCTTGAATTGCTGTCCACACGTTGAAAGATGTGCACGGCATATCAATATGCGTGACACCCAAGTGGCTCACAGCATTGACAACAGCATTATGAACAGCTGGCGTTGATCCGATAGTTCCAGCTTCACCAATTCCCTTTGCACCCAATGGGTTGCGCAGTGTTGGTGTTTCCATTGGAACACGTTCAAAACTTGGCAATTCAGCAGCAGATATGAAGCCGTAGTCAGCAAGGTTGGACGTAATGGGGTTGCCATCTGGGTCGTATGCAATGACTTCAAGAAGAGCTTGTGCCACACCTTGAGCGATTCCGCCGTGAACCTGACCATCAACCAACAGCGGATTGATAATTGTTCCAGCATCGTCACATGCAATATGTCGTGCAACAACAACAGAACCAGTTTCTACATCTACTTCAACAACACAGACATGGGTGCCGAATGGGAATGTGGCACCTTCAGGTACGTAGTCCACTTCAGCTTCCAATGGTGCATCAATTTCAATCATGAGTTCTGCCCATGTACGAGATGGTGCTGGTGAACCCTTGACATGGAATGCTCCGCGCACTGTGTCGATGACAACATCTTCTACTGCTGCTTCCAACAAATCAGCAGCACGCTGACGCGCTTTTTCAATGACAGATTCAGCAGCCAACTTTGCAGCACTTCCGCCGACTTGTAGTGAGCGTGAACCGCCGGTTCCACCACCACGATCTACATCGTCAGTGTCGCCGAAACGGAACTCAATCTTGTCCATCGGGATGCCCGTTGTTTGCGACACAATCATGGCCCATGCAGTGTGATGCCCTTGGCCGTGTGAACTAGAACCAGTTCGCACAATGGCCCCACCATCAGCCTTGATTTCAACCGAGCCGTAATCGCCTGAACCCATTGGGTTTGTTGTCTCAACATACGACGCGATGCCAATACCAATCTGTACAGGGTCGTTACTGTCGCGACGCTTTTTTTGTTCAACAAGCAGTTGGTCGTATCCGGCAGCCTTCAGCGCAAGTTCAAGAGCTGCTGCGTATTCGCCAGAGTCGTACTTGGCTCCCATTGACGTTGTAAGAGGAAACGCGGACGGTGCGATGAAGTTACGACGGCGCACTTCGGCTGGGTCGATTCCACAGACACGTGCGAATTCATCAAGAGTGCGCTCAATTGCCGCAGTTGCTTCAGGTCGACCAGCGCCACGGTATGCAACCGTTGGTGTGGTGTTTGTGACAACAGAGTTAGATTCGAACTGCACATTGGCGATGTCGTACACGCCACCGGCCATCATGCGTGTCATGTACGGCAGCACTGCACCAGCGCGTGCATACGCACCTGCATCTTGTAGAAGATCGAGACGGTACGCAGTGATACGACCGTCGCGTGTACCACCCATACGAGTGCGTTGACGCTGTGCACGACCGTGACCCATGGCCAACATGTTTTCGGTACGTGATTCAGTCCAACGAACAGGGACTCCGAGTTTGCGTGTTGCCCAACCCACAAGAATTTCTTCGGGGTAGACACCCGACTTGGCACCAAAGCCACCGCCAACGTCTGGCGTAATGACCCGAACTTGTGACTTCTCTAAACCAAAGACCTCCGCCAAACCATCACGTGCGCCATGCGCACCTTGACTACATGCCCACTGCGTCAAACGTGTGCCGTCCCACGTGGAGACGCATGAGCGCACTTCCATTGGTGCCGGCGCAACCCGTTGGTTTTCAATCACTAGATCAACTACTACTTCGCAATCAGCGAAAATATCGTCGTTGCTGCGTGCAGCAAACGTAAGAACCACATTGGTCTCGGCGTCAGGATGCAACAACACTCTGTTCGAGAATGACTCATCCATGTCAAGGACAGCAGGAAGCGGCTCGTAGTCAACAATGACAGTTTCAGCGGCATCAACACCGGATGTTTTATCTTCGCTGACAACAATTGCTACAAGGTCGCCTACGTAGCGAACCGTGTCTATTGCCAAATAGGGAAACAACATTGCCTTATTCATCATGCCGTTCGCAGGGCCAGCTGGTGAAAGGTCAATGTCAGCGGCGGTCCATACCGCGCGAATACCTGGCATAGACAATGCTTCGGAAGCATCAATACCAGTTAAGCGAGCATGCGCCATTGATGAACGAACAAATGTGAGATGCAATGCGCCTGGCATTGGCAAGTTTGCAATGTAAGTTCCCTCGCCTGTTAAGAAGCGTGGGTCTTCAATACGAACTACTCGTGTTCCAAGGATGCTCATGCTGACCAGCCTCCGTCAACGACAAATTCTGATCCGGTTGAATACGCACTGTCGTCACTACCGAGATACAACGCAAGACGTGCAACGTGAATGGGCTCTGCTTCGTACCCGAGAGGAATACGTGTGCGCACTGCTTCGCGCACACCCTCGCCGGCTTCATCAAATGTTTGCAACATTGGTGTATCAATGATTCCGGGGTGAATGGAATTCACACGAACACCAAATGGCGCTAGTTCTTTGGCAACACCTTTCGTCATTCCACGCACTGCCCACTTACTTGCACCGTATGCAAGGAATCCGGGTGTGCCATTGAGGCCAGCGACGGATGAGATATTGACAATGCTGCCCTTGCCGCGACTCACCATGTGTGCAGCGACCGATTTCATACCAAGGAACACGCCGGTGACGTTGATATCCATGGTGCGAGTGAATGCAGGAAGTGTCGTATCAAGTACTGAACCGCGTTCAAAGATTCCGGCGTTGTTAACAAGGATGTCGATCTGACCAAAGGTCTCAAGAACTGATGCAACGACTGCATTCCAGTCATCTTCGCTGGTGACATCATGATGAAGAAATACACAATTTGAACCGTCAGGCGACAAACGTTTAGCGGTCTCTTGGCCTACAGAATCAAGCACATCGCTAATGACGACTCTGGCCCCTTCATCGATAAAGAGTTGCGCTTCAGACGCACCCATTCCACGTGCGCCACCAGTGATCAGTGCGACTTTGCCTTCAAGACGAGATTTTCCCATGTGGGAATTGTACTCGGCGACTTCACCAACCCTTTAGTGAACGATTCCAGCCTTGTCGTCCGATCGAATCTGCAGTACCAGTCGTATCGCCACCACTACTAACAACGAGGCAAACAGCACATTTGAGACCGTGTCTGACATACGTGCCGAGATCCATCCGCCGACTATGGCAGATGGAATTCCAGAGAGCCCCACGGCAGCTGCTGCACGTAAATCGACATTCTTCTTCGTGCGATTTCGATACGTACCCATGAGTGAGGTGGGGATGATGACTGACACCGATGTTCCCTTTGCCATGGCTGACGGCAAGTGCAACATCATCATCATCGCTGGCACCATGATGATGCCCCCACCTACGCCGAGTAACCCGGCAAGAATTCCAGTTGCGACACCAATTGCAATCAAGGCGACAATGTTGCCAACGGTTAAGACTCCGCGAGTTCCAGACTCGATAGGCAGAAACAGTCGCACAGCTGTGACAAGCAAAATTCCGGCGAATGCGATGGCCAAAACTCGATGCGGCACAATATTAAGCAATTTCGTACCAAGAACTGCGCCAACGAGTGCTCCTGTCGCAAGACACAAGCCAACTCTCCAATCAACGTGATCATGGCTCCAATACGACACCAGTGAGGCCGCCGAGATGGGAAGCACCGCTGCTAACGAGGTTCCATGGGCGATGCGCTGATCCATCTTTGCGATAAGGACTAATCCAGGCACGATAAGGATTCCCCCACCAACGCCAAACATGCCCGATAAGAAACCAGCAGCTATTCCGACAAGGACAACAGTAAGTATCGGAGCTGATTCAGATGATTTAGCGACATTCGAGTGAGTATTTGACATTATTTCTCCGGTTAGATATTCCCACATCGCGGTTCATTCCGTAAGTTTCTAGGAATGAGAAACAGACCCTATTTCCTGTGGGTGTCAATTTCGCTCATTTTTCTTTCTGCGTGTGCCTCTTTTGGAGCAATATCTCAGACAACTGATGAACGTGCCGCCGCGCTCGTTTCTCAAATCACATCGCACTGCACAGACTTGGACGCGCCCGAACTCGGTGAAGGAAAAATGTGTATCGATAACGGCTTCAGAATCAAGGCCGACGATTTTTCATTTTCTAATTGGGGACGATCTACAGAGGCTGATGCCAACGTCACAGTCCAGACCTTGATTGATCTCTTTGGCCATAGTGCGATCTGCATCGATGGGCCATCCACCGAATGCGTAATGCGACCAACAACTGTGCAGAAGCTTGAAGAATGGAACAACGCTCTTGCTGGTGGACGGTGCGAAGGGTTAGCAACACTGAGTACTCGATTTCTTCTGAAACTTGATGACCCGACTACGTTCGTTTCCAATGCAACACGAGTAGCTGACCTGCAGCGCGGGAATCAATTACTTGATTCCACAATTGTCTATTGGTGGGCCACACAATTTCTTACCGAGGTATCAGACCGAGCAGCTACTTCTCGCACAAAGTCACCACTGCAATTGGTTGATGACCTTATTCAGGGTTTAGCCAATGGCGTTGGGTACACCGTTGGGTTGTATTTCGGATCCTCCGGACATTCCATTACACCATTTGCAGTGACACACCGTGGAAACGACTTCATCATTCACGTCTATGACAACAATTTTCCCGGTGTGCGCAAAGAAATAGTCGTAAATGGAGATACAAACTCGTGGACATACGCGGCCGCACGCGCACAACCAGACGGAAGCAACCTTGATTGGGCTGGCACGACAGGAACATTAGAACTCACACCCATGTCGTCACGTAAGGGGCCATTTGAATGTTCCTTTTGTTCAACCTCAACTTCTGCAACGGATACTGTGCTCACCATTGCATCGCGTGACCCTGCCGCTGCTGGATACACATTCATTACGACTCGCGATGGGCAACGTATTGAGGCCTCACCGGATTCGGTGATTAACACGATTACAGGTTCCACTTATGCCATCAGCAAGGGTTTAGGCGGCGGACTTGTCACTATTCAGATTCCGAACACCATCACCGATTTTGATGTTGAAGTACGTCGAGGATCATCAGTCATTCCAGCAGCCGACGTGGTGGTGGCAATACAGCGCCCAAAGATGGCAAACATTCAGGTGTCTGGCGACTTAGCTCACACTGTTGTTGGTTCATCATCAAAAAGCACAACATTGATTGCAGTCCGCTCTGATTCAACTTCGGTATCCGCACCCATGGAGAATTCAGCGAGGCTCAGCATTGCTGCTGGTGGTCAACTCTCGCGCACAGAATTACCTCGCGGGCATACCCTTCTGATTCGTCAAATAAAAGACAGCGCTATTGAAGTGGCAGTCAAGGGTGAGAACGGCTCTGAGATTAGTTCCACATCACTTACCGCGTCAGAGAATTCTCCGGCAACTGATGTAACACTTGCGATTAATGAATTAGGGGCAATCGTTGCGACTTCAGCAGACGTTGAACCAGTGCCAGTACGTGTCACAAGCACCATCAATTTCACACCAGGGAAAAAGAAGCCATCACAATCGACAACAACGACGGATCCGGCAAGTATTGAAATTGCACTGCCTGATTAGGCAGTCACAACTTATTGAAACTGTGAAGCGATATTGGCCCAAATTGAGCCGTATGCATCAAGACGTTGTGCAGCACTTCCACCCAATGTGAAGTCAGGAACACATACCTCATCGAAACCCTGATCAACGTATTGACCAATGGCATCAACAATCTGTGATGTGGTGCCCACAATGGATCGTTCCATCGGTACTTTTGTCTTCAAGTTTTCAGCTGATGCTTCATCAGGTGTCACAAAAAAGAGTGCCTGTACAGATTTGCGCATCGTGTTGATGTCGCGACCTTCTTTGTCGCAGGCTTCACGTAATTTCTGCATGACTTGGCCGGCACCTTCAGGTGGTCCCCATGTATTCCACTCTTGAGCGAAACGAGCTGTTAGACGCAACATGCGCGGTCCACCTGTTCCGACAAGAATTGGCAATGGCGACTGCAATGGCTTTGGTTCACAAGGAGTATCGATGATTGTGAAGTGTTTGCCAGCAAACGACACACGATCTTCTGACAACATGCGCGATGTGATTTCAATTGCTTCGGCAAATCTGTCAACGCGGTCTTTGTTTCCAAAGAGCTCAATACCAAATGCTGTGTGCTCATTGATTTGCCAACCAGCACCCATACCCAAAACGAAACGACCATTACTAATGCGATCAATAGTGGCAGCACGATTAGCAATCAACGCCGGATGATTCATCGTGGTTGGGGTCACTAATGATCCGAGACGAATTCGTGACGTAGTGGCAGCAAGTGCTGACAAGATACTGAAACACTCATGCATGTCACCACCGATGGGTTCACCATCAGGAGTGTTCGGCATGTAATGGTCTGCGTACCACAGGCCATCCCAGCCCATGTTTTCTATTTCAGTAGCGAGGTCACGAACTTCAGTCCATGGGCGTTCGCTATTAGGCCAGATTGAAAACTTCATCAATGATTAACGAATCAGGATGGGCCGCTGAACATACCGCGGTATGTCTCTGGCTTTGCGGGAGATGCTTCGCCTTCATAGCGGTTGATCTCTGCGCGAGCCACAACATTCCAATGCACTTCGTCTGGACCATCGGCCAAACGCAATGTGCGCTGGCTTGCGTACATACGAGACAACGGAGACCACTGTGAAACACCGGTTGCACCGTGCATTTGAATTGCTTCGTCGATGATGGCGCACACACGAATGGGCACCATTGCCTTGACGGCACTAACCCAAATACGAGCCTCGGCATTGCCCATCGTGTCCATTGCCTTTGCGGCACGAAGAACCATGAGGCGACATGCTTCGATTTCGATACGCGCCTTTGCAATGACTTCTGGGTTCTTACCCAAACGAACAATTGGCTTTCCAAATGCTTCACGAGTAAGTCCACGACGAATCATCAGTTCGAGCGCACGTTCTGCTGCACCGATTGAACGCATGCAATGGTGAATACGGCCAGGTCCGAGACGAACTTGTGAAATTTCGAAACCCTTTCCTTCACCTTGCAAAATGTTTTCTTTTGGCACGCGCACACTGTTGAAACGAATGTGCATGTGTCCGTGAGGTGCATCGTCTTCGCCGAACACTTCCATTGGTCCAACAATTTCAACACCTGGGGTGTCTTTCGGAACAAGAATTTGAGAGTGCTTACGGCTAGGAGGGCCATCAGGGCTAGTGAGCAACATCACAATAAAAATCTTGCAACGCGGGTCGCCTGCGCCTGATGCGTAGTACTTGTCGCCAGTGATTACCCACTCTTCGCCATCAAGTTCTGCGCGGCACTGAAGGTTCTTCGCATCGGACGAAGCAACATCTGGCTCGGTCATCACATATGCAGAGCGAATCTCACCATTAAGAAGCGGCGTCAACCACTTTTCTTTCTGTGCTGGTGTTCCGACGCGCTCGAGAACTTCCATATTTCCGGTGTCAGGTGCTGAACAGTTCAAGCTCTCTGATGCAAGCGGGCTCTTACCTAGTTCAACTGCGATGTAGGCGTAGTCAAGGTTGGAAAGGCCTTCGCCTGTTTCAGCGTTTGGCAAGAAGAAGTTCCACAACCCTTGTGCCTTAGCTTTTGACTTCACGCCTTCAAGCAATTCAAGTTGACCTGGCGCGTACTGCCAGCGATCTTCTCTGTTTTCACCCAGGGCGTAGAACTTTGCGGCCATTGGCTCGACTTCTTCTGCAATGAACTTCTTCACAGCATTGAACAAAGGCAGTGCCTTTGCAGACATCGCAAAATTCAATTCTGAGTCGGTCTCGTTTCCTGTGTGCATTCCTGACTTTGGCATGATGCCCTCCTACATAGGTCCCCATCGCTGGGGCATAACACGACCTTAGTTCGCAGGGGGCTAAATCCCCTGAGGCGGAGCCCCCTCGGTAGGTATCCCTCATTAATAAGGTCACGCCAATGACCACTAATGTTGTTAGGCACCTCCGGAAGGGTCCTCATGTCGAACAACGAGCAACCAAAACCAGCTTCTGTCCATACCAAGACAAAGAACTCCACCGTCACCCCACCCTCAGATGCCGGTGACTTCGATCGCGCCAAGCGTGGCTTCATCGCTTCTCTCCCGACTGGCCGTATTACTGATGCAGCCGGCCGCATGGTGGCCGATGTAAATAGATACGACTTCCTTCGCGCAGGTGGCCCTGCGCCTAAAACTGTTAACCCCAGCTTGTGGCGTCACGCGCAACTCAATGCGCATCACGGTCTTTTTGAAGTTGCCGACGGAGTCTGGCAAGTACGTGGCTATGACATCTCGAACATCACTTTTATAAAGGGAACAGAAGGCTGGGTCGTCATTGACCCATTGACCACCGAAGCAACAGCTCGCGCCAGTTACGAGCTGATCACGGCTCAACTCGGCCATCGCCCCATCACCGCTGTTATTTACACCCATTCACATGCCGACCATTTCGGCGGTGTTCTTGGTGTCACAACTCAAGCTGAAGTGGATGCCGGAAAATGCCGCGTCATCGCCCCAGTCGGATTTCTGCATGAGACAATCGGAGAAAATGTCATCGCTGGTCCTGCCATGGGACGTCGCGCTACGTACCAGTTCGGCCCACTTCTTCCCGCAGGCCCGACCGGTCACGTTGACTGCGGACTTGGTAACTCAGTTCCACTTGGGCCTCCAGGATTAATTGCGCCGACTGAAGACATCACGTTCACGCGTGAAGAGTTAGTCGTTGATGGTGTTCGCATCATCTTCCAGTTGAC
>JBAXUC010000220.1:0-1793 GCA_037129855.1 Actinomycetota bacterium
CTCTCATGCCAGGTACAACGCGTTGCACAAGACCTAATGGCCCAGTAAGCGCTTGCAGTACTGCGGCATCCCAATCATCAAGCTCGATATCGAGAAAGTTCTTCGGCGACGGCCCTTGACCGTTGAGCAAAAGAATGTCTGGCTGTGGACAAGCAGCCATCAGCTCGTCTTGCACATTCGATGTTGCCGAATCACCAATTACTCCAACGGCCGAAACGCCATAACGAGATGTCAGTTCCCCTACTGCTGCATCAACGTCTGCCTGATGGCGACCGTTAATGACAACGTTGACTCCTTCGCGCGCAATGCTTTCTGCACATGCACGTCCGAGTCCTCTACTTGAGCCAGCAAGGATGGCCCAACGGCCTTTTATTCCCAAATCCATTGTGTTATTTCAGACCACTGGCTTCACGCGCAGCAGCAATAGATGGAAGGTCGGGTGGACTGAAGAAAACTTCTGGTGGTTCATTCGGACCCCACACAGCAAAACCCGCAGGACCATCTTCGCCTTCCCAGTCGAGACGACGATGTACACGGTCCCATACTTCTTCATCAATAATCTGGTCCATGTCAGAGAAAAACTCAAACATGTTGCCTGACGGATCTTGCAAATACCAAAACACATTGGCTCCGAGATTGTGGCGACCAACGCCGATAACACTTGAAACCCGTTCATCTTTCAAAGCATTAGAACCAGCAAGACCGACTGCATCAATATCGTCAACTTCAACTGCGTAGTGATTGAGATAGGACGTAGGGCCTGGTTGAATCATCAAGTTGTGATGATCAGACTCAACGCGCATGAATGTTGCGAAACCCTTCATAATTTGGTCTGAAATGCGATAACCCAAAACATTTGCATAGAAATCAACGGCTTCAGCAAGGTATGGCGTGCCGAGTACTACGTGGCCAACACGGCGCACAATGGGCGACTCCGTGTGTAACACCGCATCAGCACGCGTATTGACACGAGTGCGCTCGCCAGGCCCGTTGAATGCACGAGTTTGCGTTGGTGTTAAGGAATGTGGTGAACCAACATCAATAACAATTGAGTGGCCAAAGATTGGGTCAGTACAACGCACTGTGGTGCTGTCACCCGTAAATGTAATTCCGGCATCAGCTAACCGCTTTGTGATCGCAGCAATATCAGCTTCAGCCTCACAACTGAGATGCATCGAAGACATATGGCGGTGGGTGCCTTCCGAAATTTGCATCTGCACAGGCCTGTCAGGGGTGCCAAGCACGCCATCAGAGGTTGCGCTCATTCCGTGCTGCAACCAGAAGTCGAAGAGTTCCTGCGGATTCGAGACCGCAATCTGAATGTCTAATAGTCCGTTTAGTGCCATATCGAAATAGTACGGCATCAAACTATTCGATGTCAAACTATGTGCCTATAATGGGGCCATGGAAATTGGCAAATACATAGACGAGACCGTGACGACTTGGCAAGAACAGAGGCCCGACCTTGATTTTGGACCCATGGGCTACATGTTGCGATTCCATGCCATGGCTGAAGCAGCGATTGGCAAGATTCAGATCATCACAAAGTCCCACGGGCTCACCATTGGCGAATTTGACGTGCTTGCCACTCTTCGGCGCCACGGACCCGCCAGCACATTGACTCCGTCATTTATTGCTGAAGTTGCGATGGTGTCCCCCTCGGGTCTCACACATCGACTCACACAACTCGAAAAGTCTGGTCACATCACCCGGAGTGCCGACAATTCAGACCGTCGCAGTTCACTTGTTTCAATTACCAAGAGCGGCGCCGCAGTCGCTGATCAAATCATTGA
>JBAXUC010000221.1:0-1785 GCA_037129855.1 Actinomycetota bacterium
TGGCGTTTCGGCCGTTGGAGTAATTGGTGATTCGGCAACATCGAATGTGCAAGATGAGCTGATGGCTGCTTGCCCAACACCAGACATTCTTTTGCTGAATGGTCAAGGGCCATCACCAAAGACCTTTCTTGATATCGAAATCGAAGACTGGAACGCCGCTGTACTGCAAGCGCTTACTGGTCCTTTAGGTCTTGTGCAACGCGTCGTGCCCGGCATGAGAGAGCGTGGGTTTGGTCGCATCGTTGCAGTTAGTTCGGCAATGGTCAAATCACCCAACTCATTCATGAGTTTGTCGCACGGAACACGTCTGGGCCTCACAGGAGTTTTGAAGGGCTTGTCGAAAGACCTTGCAAAGTTCAACATCACGGTAAATCAGTTGTTGCCTGAAAGATTTGACACCGCACGCCAAGAACAAATGGCTCACGTTGCCATGAAGATGCTTGGCATCACATACGAAGAAGCGCGAGCACAGCAAATCGCATCAATCAAGGCTGGTCGGCTTGGTCGTCCCGACGAATTCGGTGATGCGTTCGCGTTTCTCTGTGCGGCACAAGCCGGATATATCAGTGGTCAAAACCTGCAACTTGATGGTGGCAGTTATGAAGGAGTTTTCTAATGACAATGACAAGTTCACGTACAAGTAGTCACGTAGCAAGACCAATTGAACAATTGGTCAGCGAAATTTCTGCATTGCATTCGCAATTCGATGCAACTGCAGCAGAGTCTGAAGAACTAGGCGATGCGCCACAGGCGTTAGTGGATCTCATGCGTCAGATACGGGTACCAATGATTAAGGCACCGCTTGAAGCCGGCGGAGATCGACTGTTGTTGGCTGATCAGTGTCGCTATTTCACAGCATTGAGTTATTCGAACGCAACGGCTGCATGGACTGGTTTCAACCACGCAGGTGCTGCAGCAGCTGCTGGGTCACGCCTTAGTGATGAAGGCGTTGAATTGTTGTTTGGTTCAGACCCATCGCCATTCCTTGCTGCAGTGGCATTGCCAACGGGAACATTTACTCGTGTTAATGGCGGCGTATTGATGAACGGCACGTGGAACTACGCAAGTGGAGTTCGCCACGCCGATTGGGCAATGTTGACTGCAATAGAAGCATCAGAGACGCCGTCGGTCACTCTCGCGGTTATTCGTACAGAAGACGCCACAGTGCATGGTGACTGGAATGTCATGGCGCTGAAGGGAACTGGCAGTGTGTCAATCACGGCCAAAGATGTGTTTGTACCCACGGCTTTGACAGTTGACCCAATGGAACCACCAAAGCGTGGCGGAGCAATGTACGGGCTCAACTACCCAGTTTTTGTATCCGGTGAAAACCTTGGTTTTACTTTTGGTGCATGCACACGATTCATTGATGAACTTGTTGTGTATGCGCGCGGTAAGTCACGTGGTTTTGATGGCCGCCTTGCAGATCGTGGTGCATTTCAATATGAGCTCGGTCGCAGTTCGCAACAACTCAAGGCCGTACAAGCCCATGCACTTGCCACACTCGCAGAAGTTGACGAGGCTATGGAACATGGCGGTGAATTCAATGCACGACATGAAGCTGGTGTTACTGCCATGACTGCGTATTGCACCGAGACTGCAGTATCTGCCATCTCACGCCTCATGAGCTTCGCCGGTGCTGGCGCTTTGTTTAATACAAGCCCATTGCAGCGCTGCTTCAGAGATGCCCAAGGTTCAGCACAACACCTAGTGGCATCGAATCAGTCGCTTGACAAATACGGTGCCGTATTACTAGCTGACTCATAGTCATGAAAATTGCAATTA
>JBAXUC010000222.1:0-1760 GCA_037129855.1 Actinomycetota bacterium
GATATACGGATCATCGAGCGAGATGCTCCCGTGTCACTTGTCTCTGACAACGAACCCGACAAAATAAGTGCACTGTCCACTCCAACCGGTGCAGTTGGCGAAGTTATTCCTGGTCGCTATATCGTGCAATATAAGTCGAACGCTGCGTTACTTTCTTCAGTGAACACTTTGGGTATCTCGGTACTAGCCAATTACACAAATGTTTTCCCCGGGTATGTCGCTGAACTGAGTGCTGCAACAGTCAATCAGTTGCGGGTAACACCAGGTGTTGTTCTGGTCGAACAAGACACTGTTGTCACAATAAATACAGATCAACCAATCGGAACGAGCGATTCGTGGGGCCTCGACAGAGTTGACCAAAGGTCGCTTCCGATGAACGGCACCTATTCGTACACTGCAACTGGTGCCGGTGTTTCGGCATACATCATTGATACTGGTATTCGTGCCACACACACGCAACTTGCTGGCAGGGTGGGGAGTGGCTTCACGGCGGTGAATGACGGCAACGGTTCTTCAGATTGCCACGGTCACGGAACACATGTCTCTGGCACTGTGGGGGGAACAAAATATGGCATCGCAAAAAATGTCAATTTTTTCCCAGTTCGAGTATTAGATTGCAGCGGTTCCGGAAGCATCTCTGGCGTTATCGCCGGAATCGATTGGGTGATCGCACACCACATTGTAGGCGTTCCGGCAGTTGCCAACATGAGCCTTGGCGGTGGCTACAGCCCAAGCCTTAATGCCGCTGTCGCACGAGGCGTAGCGGACGGAGTGGTTTTTGCAGTTGCTGCAGGCAACGAAGCCTCGAATGCGTGCAATGTTTCTCCAGCATCTGAGCCAACTGCGATCACAGTCGGCGCAACCGACACAAGTGATGCGCGTGCATATTTCTCAAACTACGGATCATGTGTCGACATCTTTGCTCCGGGAGTGGGCATCACTTCGTCTACAGCGACAAGTGATACATCAATTGCTTCATGGTCTGGCACCTCAATGGCTACACCTCACGTGGTCGGTGTTGTGGCGCAGTATTTGCAATCTCACCCTACGGATACACCAGCCCAAGTTGCCCGTGCCTTAGATGCCGCCGCTACTCAAAATATTGTTGCAAACCCCGGAACTGGCTCACCAAACAAATTGCTCTACAACGCCTCGTTTGATCCAGCACCGATCACTGTGCCGAGTGCTCCAAATTCGGTGACTTCAGTTGTCGGCTCCTCGCAAGTCACCCTGAGTTGGGGGACACCCTCAACAGATGGCGGAGCCTCCATCTCTAATTACGTGGTGGAGTATTCGTCTGCTTCAGGCTCGTGGACTACTTTTTCTCACCCTGTGTCGACTGCGCTGTCACTTGTCGTGACTGGTCTGACAAACGGAACTGTGTATTCGTTTCGTGTATCGGCAACGAACAGCGTAGGAACGAGCGTTCCTTCGGCGTTAGTAACCGCTACTCCAACTAATCCGGCTCTGCCATCCGCGCCAACCGGTGTTTCGGCAAAACCCCTAGACGCCTCTGCCGTAGTGCGTTGGATTGCACCAAGCGCAACAACTATTTCATCAATCACAATTAACTCATCTACTCCATATGTAGATATTCCACTGGCTGCCGGACCACTTGACGTGATTGGTCACTCAGACCATTCATGCGCTGCACACGTTGCAAGCGCTATTGATCCGTGGCTTGATGTCATTGAAGTCTCTTCTGGTCGAGTGATTTTATCTAATGACGACGGTGCTCATAACTATTCAACTGATTGCTA
>JBAXUC010000223.1:0-1727 GCA_037129855.1 Actinomycetota bacterium
TGCCACACAATGACTCAGCGCGTTCAATATGTTTTGGATCAGTAACCATCGTCACTGGTTCATACACTGCAATTGAGTTTGCGAGTTCTGCATAGGCCCGTTCGGCTTCAGCAATCTGGCCATTCCAAATATCGTCACGCGATGGCCAGCACATCAATGTGCTCTGATGCGGTTCAAATTCAGCGGGCATGATGCGCGAAAATGTAGACATTCAAAAACCTCTATGTAGTGGGATGCGAAAAATAACTATCGCTTCCGTCAAGAGTAAGAAGTGCGCCGTATAACTCCGGACGTCGATCACGAAACAAGCCCCATGAAGAACGCAACGCCGATAATGCGACACGATCAAAAGTGGCATAAATCACTTCTTCAGTATCACGACCAGCTTCTGCCACTAACGCTCCTGTGTTGTCGGCAATGAACGATGAGCCATAGAAATTTATTTCAGTCATGTTTTGCACTTCACGGCCGATGCGATTTGCTGCCATCACGGGCAGGAGGTTCGCCGCTGCATGACCTTGCATCACTCGTTGCCAATGCCGTGAAGAATCCCATGTGGGATCCTGTGGTTCACTACCGATAGCTGTGGGATACAGAATGCACTCTGCACCTTGTAACGCCATTGCGCGAGCAGCTTCGGGGAACCATTGGTCCCAACAAATGCCGATGCCTATTCTTCCGTGTTGCGTAGCCCAGACTCGGAACCCTGTGTCACCAGGACTGAAATAAAACTTTTCGGAATAGCCAGGACCATCGGGAATGTGACTCTTGCGATACACACCCATGCGAGACCCGTCGGCATCAACCATGACAACAGTGTTGAACAATGCATTGCCAGCACGTTCGTACACACTGAGTGGCAATACCACATTTAGTTTGGCAGCAACTTTTTGAAAATGAGAGACCGTGGGATTCTCATCAATTGACATTGCACGCTGCTGATGCGAAGCATCTTGTTCCTTGCAGAAGTACTGGCCCTCAAACAATTCAGGAATAAGGATTATTTTTGCCCCCGCTGATGCAGCTTCGTGCACCAAACGTTCAGCCTTTGAAACATTGTCCTCACGCGAGTCGGACATGGACATCTGAATGGCAGCCAGGGAAAGTGTCACATCCCTACTCTAGGGATGTTCGCTTTGCTGGCAGGTGTGAGACAATCAGAGCATGGTTATTGCCACCAAGCAGTCGGAAAAATCCCGCCAGACCGACCTGAAGGTTGCTCATAGTGCTGCCAGCGCAGTGCGCACAGTAGGCGTCGACCAAATGGCTCTCACCCGCGTTGCTGCCGACGCCGGATTCTCAAGTGGAGCCATCTATGCCCGATGTGACGACAGATCAGAACTGGTTGTCATGGCATGGGAGAAAAGCTTCTGGCCGATGTTGTCAGAGATCATTACTTTGCTCGCTGATGCGGTGATCTCTAAAGACAACAGCAGTATGAGCCAAATTGCTGAACTATTCATTCGCTCCACCGACCCAGGAATTGTTCCTGACCTTGGTAGCGCAATGGAAGTCATCATTGCATCACGACGTGATGAAACTATCGGTGAAGTTGTGCAACGAGATATCAACGGACTCCTCGATGACCGCGGGGTGGGTCCCGCTACAGATGGAGCACTACGTCAATCTGTAGTCTCAGCAATCAGCACATTATTTGGTGCATCATTACTGAACTCTGCGTATGTTGACAACAAGCACAACATGATTGACCCCACTGCACTCATTGA
>JBAXUC010000224.1:0-1695 GCA_037129855.1 Actinomycetota bacterium
GTTCTATACATTGCACGTTCTGGCGACGGCACTTTTTGATCGGCCTTCTTTTACTTCATGTATCAGTCATGGAATCGTTCTTGGTGATGATGGCGCAAAGATGTCGAAGAGCTTGCGCAATTATCCAGACCCAATGGCAGTGTTTGATTCCCACGGAGCAGACGCAATGCGTTGGTACCTGTTGTCGTCGCCAATCCTGCGAGGCGGTGACTTCTCGGTCACTGAACAAGGAATGCGAGAGACCGTGCGCCAAGTTTTGTTGCCACTGTGGAACTCGTATTACTTCCTTGCGCTCTACGCCAATGCTGATGGTATTTCTGGTGTCGTGCGGACTGATTCGTCGAATGTGCTTGACCAATACGTTCTAGCCAAACTCGCAGACACGATTGAATCGGTTACGGCATCAATGGACGTGTACGACCTGTTCGCTGCATGCCAAACCATTCGAAACTTTCTTGATGTTTTAACTAATTGGTATATCCGCAGAAGCCGTGACCGGTTTTGGGCTGGAGATCAAGATGCCATTGATACCTTGCACACTGTTCTCGACTATGTAGTGCGTATTGCTGCGCCACTTCTTCCGCTTGTCACTGATGAAGTATTCCAAGGACTACACGGAGCAGAGGCGGAAAGTGTTCATCTCACTGACTGGCCCTCGTCCACGGAACTACCACGCAATGCGGTACTAGTCACTGCAATGGATATGATCCGTGATGTCTGCTCGTCGGCGTTGTCTGTGCGCAAAGCACATGGTCGTCGTGTTCGTTTGCCGCTTGCGTCGCTCACTATTGCTGCAGCAAATGCTGCATCGCTTGAGGGTTTCCTCGACATTGTGCGCGACGAAGTAAACGTGCGCGACGTGGTGCTCACGGCTGATGTGGATTCAATCGCGTCATTCGAATTACAGGTTGTTCCGGCAATTGTTGGTCCGCGACTTGGGCCACGTACTCAAGCGGTCATCGTCGCAGTGAAAAAAGGTGAATGGACCCAGGATGGCGATGTCATCAATGTTGCGGGCGAGTCGCTTCAGCCAGGAGAATATTCACTCAAATTGGTGACCCAAGCTGGTTCTGCCAGCGCACCATTGCCGGGCGGGGTCGGCGTTGTTTTGCTCGACGTCAATGTGACTCCTGAATTGGAAGCAGAAGGTTCAGCCCGAGACATCGTGCGTGCGGTGCAACAGGCTCGCCGTGAAGCCGACCTTGATATCTCAGACCGAATCATCGTGACATTGTCCGTTGATGATCTGTTGAAGGCCCAGATCTTGCCTCATGTCGGACTCATTGCGGGCGAGACCCTTGCCCTCGAGGTGCTCTTTGACGCAACGGGGGAACGTGCCACTGCGGTGGAGGGCGCCCTCATCGGTGTGTCTGTCGCTCTCGCTAGTTGAGAAAACGCCGTTTTCGGCCGTAGCCTCACGGGGCAACACGGGCAGATGCCCGATGCGAGGAGAGAGTGCTCATTATGGCAACGAAGAAGAAGACCACCCCTGCGAAGAAGGTTGTCAAAAAGGCTCCTGCAAAGAAAGCACCAGCCAAAAAGACCCCTGCGAAGAAGGCAGCTCCTGCAAAGAAAGCTCCAGCCAAAAAGGCACCAGCTAAGAAGGCCGCTTCTGCAAAGAAGGTTGTGAAGAAAGCAGTACCTGCGAAGAAGGTTGTGAAGAAAGCTCCAGCGAAGAAGACAGCACCTGCGAAG
>JBAXUC010000225.1:0-1695 GCA_037129855.1 Actinomycetota bacterium
GAACAGTGTTGTCATTCAGCAGGGCCATCACCGGCTTACTGCAGCTAGAGGAGCCCTTGCATGGGTGATGGAGAAGTCATGAGCAGTAAACAACAACGTCAACAAATGGTGACTCGGTTGATTGCACACGACAACGTGTCCAGCCAACCCCATCTACAAGAACTATTGAAGGAACAGGGCATTGAAGCCACTCAGGCCACGATTTCACGTGATCTTGAAGAACTCGGTGCTGTGAAGATTCGCATCGCTGGTGGAGACTCCATTTATGCAATCGCTGAATATGCACCAGCTCGCGTTGCGCCATCAGACCAGTTACGTCGCGTCATGGCCGAATGGGTCGCAGAAGTGACATCAAGCGGAAACCTTGTAGTGGTTCGTACGCCTCCTGGTTGTGCTCATGTCGTGGCATCGGCCCTGGATCGCAGTGGTCTTGTCGGATTGTTAGGCACGGTTGCCGGTGATGACACGATCATGTGTGTCGCCACAGAAGAAGTCGGCGGAACTGGTCTCGCCGAGCAGTTACGGTCGCTCTCGGGCGTTACTGACGCCACTGGTGGCATTCCACGAAAGAAGGGCACAGCGCATGTCTGACAAAAAAGTTTCTGAAGGTGCTGCACTGTGGCACGGACGATTTGATGTTGCCCCTGCTGATGACTTAATGGCTTATACCGAAAGCTTGTCCTTCGATCAACGTTTATGGCGTGACGACATTGTGGGTTCGCATGCGCATGTCTCGATGTTGGTGTCTGTTGGGCTCATGTCAGAGACAGATGGAGCTTCTGTTCTGGCTGCGTTGCAGACAGTTGGCGACGAGTTCTCAAGCGGTACGTTTGCCTTCGAATCAACTGATGAGGACATTCATACAGCCATCGAACGTCGTGTCACGCAGATTGCAGGGGAGCCTGGCGCTCGTATTCATACCGGTCGCAGCAGAAATGATCAGGTGGCTACAGCCGTTCGGTTGTGGTGCAAGCGTGAAGTTGCAATCGTGGCCTCACATGTTCTTGCATTGGTGCATACCTTGGAAGAGCGTGCTGTTGAGGCTGATGCCAGCACGCCACCAACCAGAATGCCTGGGTACACACACATTCAACATGCGCAACCTGTCTTGCTGTCACATCATTTGCGTGCCCATTCATGGGCATTACTACGTGACGTCGACAGAATTTCTGATGCACTCCTGCGTCTTGATGTCTCCCCGCTCGGCGCCGGAGCTTTGGCTGGGTCCTCTTTGCCAATCAACCCAGCGCATTCAGCAGAGACAATGGGGTTCTCTTCCACATTTGCCAATTCGCTTGATGCAGTGTCTGACAGAGACTTCGTTGCTGAAATCTTGTTTGCAATTGCGCTTCTGGGCGTCCACCTGTCCCGTATCGGCGAAGAGTGGGTCTTGTGGACCAGTGCAGAGTTCGGATTCGCAGTACTTGATGATGCGTATGCAACAGGATCATCCATGTTGCCGCAAAAAAAGAACGCTGATATTGCTGAATTGGCTCGTGGAAAAGCTGGTCGCCTCATTGGAAACCTCACTGGGCTTCTCGCGATGTTGAAGGGTCTGCCGCTTGCGTACAACAGGGATTTGCAAGAAGATAAAGAACCTCTCTTTGATTCTGTCGATCAAGTCCGTCGCGCTCTCATTGCTTTAAACGGCATGATCAAAACCGCGAAATTTAAAACTGCAGTCATGATTAAGGG
>JBAXUC010000226.1:0-1691 GCA_037129855.1 Actinomycetota bacterium
TCTCAGAAAGATGACGAAGAATTGTTGTCTTAATTCCAAAGTCATACGCAACAACGTTGAACTTGCCATTTCCGACTGTGTATGACTTCGGTGTCGTCACTTCTGACACCAAGTCAATGCCTGATGTGCCCTTTTCATTTTTCGCAGCAGCTAGCAACTGCGCTTGATCAGCAGTTCCGAACGCACCGCGCAGTGAACCTGAGTCACGCAACAGACGTGTGAGTCGACGAGTGTCGAGGCCTGCTACACCAGGAAGTTTTTGCGCCTTCAACATTGCATCGAGGCTTGATTCGCTCCGCCAATTACTGTGACGTCGCGCCATATCGCGCATGATGACGCCACGAGCAAACGTTCCACGAGATTCAGAGTCGATCGGCGTGACGCCATAGTTGCCGATGTGCGATGTGGTGAACGTAATGATCTGACCTGCATACGACGGATCAGTGAAGACTTCCTGATATCCGGTGAGTGCCGTGTGAAAAACAACTTCGCCTGCAGCAATGCCATTGTCTGGCATGTGCCCCACAGCTTCTCCTTCAAAAACGGAGCCGTCTTCGAGCACGAGTGCAATGTTTGTTATGTCGGTACTCACGCGAGTGCCTTCCCTTCCTGCACGACCAATTGGCCGTTGTAGATCGTGTGCCGCACGCGGCCACGAAGTTCCATGCCGTGATACGGCGTATTAGTGCTGCGACTTGCTAGTTCATCTCGAGAGACGGACCACACGGTGGTGGTGTCCCACACTGCGATATGGGCGGGTTCCCCCACCGCCACAGGGCGGCCTTGATGGTCAGAGATGTTTGCAATCGCTGCTGGGTTCCACGACATCAATGCGGCGATCTTCTGCGGTGACAAAGCGACAGCCGTGTTGACAACTCCGAGAGCCGTTTCAAGACCAAGCATTCCCGGTGGCGCAGTATCAAGTGTTTGTTCTTTTGTGTGGCCAGCGTGCGGTGCATGATCAGTAGCGATGGCATCGATAGTTCCGTCTGCAAGACCCTCGTGCAATGCAGTGATATCAGCCATCGTGCGTAACGGTGGATTCACTTTGAAGATCGGGTCAAACCCGGTGAGTAGTTCATCTGTCAGCGAAATGTGGTGAGGAGTGACTTCGGCGGTGATGGGCAAGCCCTCAGCCTTTGCAGCGCGAACCAATTCAACGCTGCCCTTAGTAGACAGATGCATGAAGTGCTCTCGTGCCCCAGTGATGCGTACAAGTTGGATATCGCGGCGAACCATTTCTTCTTCGGCCACTGATGGCCACCCGGGCACTCCCATCGTTGAACAGCAGGCTCCATCGTGCATCACTGCACCGACAGTCATACTTGCAACTTCGCAATGTTGCGCCAAAGTGAGATTCAGTCGTTTTGCAGCTATGAGTGCGCGCTGCATGACGAGCGCATCTTGAACGCCTGTGCCATCATCGGTAAACAGGGTCACACCTTCTTGTGCGAGTTGTTCATAGGGAACCAACTTCGTTCCAAGGCGACCAACAGTGATACATCCGGAAGGAATCACTTCACACAAACCAACAGCCAGGCCTCGTTCACGTACGAACTGCACTGTCTTTACATTGTCTTGAGCGGGGTCCGTATTTGGCATCGCCACAACAGCGGTAAAACCGCCAAGCACAGCGGCGCGACTGCCCGATTCAATAGTCTCAGCTTCCTCCTTGCCCGGTTCGCGTAGAT
>JBAXUC010000227.1:0-1689 GCA_037129855.1 Actinomycetota bacterium
TTGTGACGTTGGCGACCAGTCACAAGTAGAGGCCGCATTTGCAGCGACGGTGGAAACATTGGGTCACGTTGACTCGTGTTTCGTGAATGCAGGTGTTGGTGGGCATGCTGAAAGTTTCGTTTCTATGACCGATGACGAATGGCATCGTGTGATGCGCGTGAACTTAGATGGCGCGTTTTATACGGCACAAGTGGCGGTGCGTCATATGGTGGCGGCTGGCAATGGTGGGGCAGAGGTGTTTACGACATCTGGTTCTGCGTATTACGGCCAAGCACGTGGTCAGCATTATGGCGCACCAAAAGCTGGTTTGATTTCGATGATGAAGGCAATTGCGGTGGAACATGCACGCCATGGCATTCGGTGCAATGCAATTTTGCCTGGCTGGATTGAAAGCGAAATGACTGAAGCCGCATTGGGCTGGGACACGTTCATTGCAAAGGTGTTGCCACGCGTGCCGATGCGCAGGTGGGGAGACCCCAATGACTTTTCAGGAATTGCTGCGTACTTTGCAAGTGATGCAAGTAAGTACCACACCGGCGATGTAATCACCATTGACGGCGGCTACCACAGCTTCTAAAAACTACGGCGTGTTACTTGTGGGGTGTGCGGAGCGAAACTGTTCGAACTTTGCGTCGAGGCGTCGTTGATTCAGTGTGTGCAATAAGCCACCAAGGGTGAAACCACCGGCGAGCACAACAATTCCACCAATGCCATCAACCCAATAATGGTTGGCAGTGACGACGATGCAGAACAATGTAAGTGCGGGATACAACAGAACTGCTGCACGAATCCACTTGCGACGTGCAAGCGGCCAAATTGCAAACGCGCACCACGACGCCCAGCCAATATGAAGGCTTGGCATGGCTGCGTATTGATTGGAACGTTTTGCAACGCCACCAGAATCAAAGTCCCATGGTCCGCCGTAGACCTTCAATGTGTCGACAAATCCGAATTCGGTTGCGCCGTTGTAGTTACGCAATTTTGTAGGAATGCAATCGCCACCGAAGGTTGTTCTCACGGTTTCCTGGCCGGCAACGACAACGGTTGCGGTGCCAGGGCATGGGGCATCAAGCAGGCGTGGCGGCATCAGTGGGAATAAAGCAAAGCCGATGATGGCAAGACCAGTCATAGCGGCAAGTGCATTGCGAAAAAGGGGGAAGACATCTTTGCGGCGGTTGAGAAGAACGAAAAAGACGGTGATGGTGACGATGAAATGGGCGGTGCCGTAGTACGTGTTCATGAGTTGTATGAACCACTTATATGGAAGGAATATCTGCTGGATGGATTCCTCGTGGTACAGCCCAATGCCACGCTCGAAGCGGATGACCTTCATGGCGTTATTGAACGAGTTCAGCGGAATGTCATCGCCTTTAACGCGAATGGACCCGAACCGGTTGCGGGTGAGCGAATAGACGAAATAGAACGCACCCATGATGAGGATCTCTTTCCACCACCAGGTGCGGTGCTCGCGCACCTCCTCTGGCTCAGGGGTTGGAGTGTCATCAGTCATGATGTCTACACATTAGTTCGGCAGGGCTAGGGCCTCACGCCGTCAGTAGGATTATCGAGGTGAGCCTTATTGATCTGTCACATGATTTCGATTCCAGCGTTTTGTCGCGGGTACTAGCAAAGGGGCGGTCCACTGGGGCCGGGTTCTCCGAGGTGTTTATTGAAGATAAACGCTCGATG
>JBAXUC010000228.1:0-1665 GCA_037129855.1 Actinomycetota bacterium
TTCTTCGACGGATACAAGAACAATCCGGAATTTGCGATGCGCGTTGTTTCTGCTGCAGTGATGAAGGGCGCAACTCACTTGGTGATGTGCGATACAAATGGTGGCTCTTTGCCTCATGAAATCAGTGAGATTGTTACAAAGGTAAAAGCATTCGTTGGTAACGACGCAACATTGGGAATTCATTGTCACGATGACACTGGTTGTGCAGTTGCAAACTCGATGGCTGCAGTAATGGCTGGTGTTCGCCACGTACAAGGCACATTGAACGGGCTGGGGGAGCGCACGGGTAATACCAACCTCACAACCGTAATCCCGAACCTTGAATTGAAGATGGGCTTTCGTTGCTTGCCAGAAGGCAACCTTGATCGCCTGACCGCTGTCAGTAATCATGTGGCTGAAGTTCTGAATCGGCCATTGAATCCTCAGGCTCCATACGTTGGTTTTTCGGCATTTGCACATAAGGCCGGGCTACACGTATCAGCTATCAAGCGTGCGAAAGATGCATATGAGCACATCGACCCAGTTGTTGTCGGAAACGGCACTCGTTTTGTTGTCAGTGAAATGGCTGGACGTGCAACTATCGAAGTGAAGGCAGAAGAGCTTGGATTGCAGATGGACGGAGCCGCAATTGGTTCAGTCATTGAAGACTTGAAGCGTCTCGAGCACGAGGGGTACCACTTCGAAGCAGCTGATGCGTCGCTGGAATTACTGATGCGTCGGGCAAGTGGATGGAAGCACGACGCATTTCATGTGGAATCAATGCGGGTCGTCACGGATGAAGCAGAAGATGGTGAATTCACAACCGAAGCCACTGTCAAGGTGCGCATCGCAGATCAGAGCTATGCACACACTGCAGACGGCAATGGTCCAGTGAACGCAATTGACGCTGCGCTGCGCGCATCGTTATTGCCTCACTATCCAGTCCTGGCCAAAGTGCACCTGACTGACTACAAGGTGCGCATCTTGGACGGCGCAACCGCCACTGGAGCAATTACTCGTGTGTTACTTGATGCCACAAACGGTGATCGGTCATGGACCACCATCGGAGTCTCGGCAAATATCATCGAAGCCTCATGGAATGCCCTGGAAGAGTCATTGATCTATGGACTACTCCACGCTTCGGCGTAGAGTTTTAGTTCATGTCGGCTCCCCGCTTTTCTCCAGTTCCTCCGGTTGAACCGGTTCGCTACTACGAGTCTCCCGATTCGGTTCCTGAATCGTGGTCACCTGGTCGTCCCGGAGAAATCCAAGGTCGTCAGCCAGAAGGTGAGCGCCTCGGGTATCAAGGTCCTGATCAGGGGTACATCATTGGTTTAGCCAAGCGTGCACGTGCTCGAGTTCGTTTAGCCGCAGGCGAAGACATGGATGATGTTTTGCGCGGCTGTTCTCTTATTGCCTTGCGACGTGCGTCTCTGTTTGGCCGTGCGCCAGTGGTGCATGACTTGAATGTTGCATTGGGTATGTGGGGCTACTTGTCTGACGCGCCTCCAGCAGACTTGGTCTCAGTACGCCGCGAATTATTTGTTGGTGTTGGCAATGATGCTCATCACTACAAAGAAGGCCGCGCAATTGCTGACATGGCCCCAAATGAAACCTTGAAGATGTCGCCATCAGAAGTGGTGACTCAATTTTCCACGAATTGGCGCACACTCACAGGGTTTGCCG
>JBAXUC010000229.1:0-1649 GCA_037129855.1 Actinomycetota bacterium
AGTCAGAACAGCGTTCAATGTCGCCTCTCGAATTATTGGCTGATAGGGGAGTCGCGTCTGCTGATCTAACCGGTGAATTACTAAACGGCATAGAGGCGCACCGAGTTGCCATCGATGAAGCAATCGTCACTCACGCCAAAGGATGGGCACTCGACCGGATGCCTGCTCTTGACCGAGCCATCCTTCGGCTCGCCATTTATGAATTGACTTCTCGGCCTGACGTACCCATCGCTGTGGTTATTGATGAAGCGGTCGAATTAGCGAAACGATTCTCAACAGATGACTCTGGACGATTCGTGAATGGTGTCTTAGCGGCGGTCGCAAAGACGGCACGTCCCGTTCTGTAAATATAGATACATGAGTTCTGAGGTTGAAGGCGTTGAGGCTCTCACGCTTCGAGACCGGATAACACAGACTTCATTGTGGACGTGGACTGTGGTCCTGTTATGCACCTGCTCAGCTGTTGCAACAACTCGTCTGCAGTGGGATATTCACCGGGGACTCGGAACTTCATCATTCGATGTGGGGTTATATGACCAAGGCGTCTGGTTGTTGTCTCGGTTTGATGCTCCATTTGTGACATTGATGGGTCGCAATCTGTTCGGCGATCATGCATCACTCATTTTGATATTCGTGGCTCCGTTGTATTGGATATGGCCTGGCACGGAGACGCTTCTGGCGTTGCAGTCTGTCGTAGTTGCGGCCGGAGCGTTGCCCATCTATTTCTTCGCCCGTCGACATCTCAATAGTGCAGCAATCGGTTGCGCATTCGCAGTCGTGTGGCTTGTGAACCCCGCGGTCAATGGCACAATCTTTGAGAACTACCACCCTGATTCTTTTTTAGGCCTATTTGTGCCGATCGCCATAGTTGCCGCACTGACCAAACGGTGGCGCTGGTATTGGGTAGCAGTAATTCTGTCGCTCTTAGTGAAAGAGGACGTTGTCTTAGTCATTGTTCCACTCGGTGCCATGGTGGCAATGCGCGGCGAAACCCGCCGTGGAATTCTTACAATCGGCGTTGCGATTTCTGCTGCCTTGTTGGGCATGTTTGTTTTAATGAAGAATCTGATTGGTGTTCCCACACGTAATGGTTGGCGAATTCCTTTTGGGGGTTTTACTGGTTTCATCAAAGAAAGTTTTACTAATCCGACAAATGTGATTCAGTACTTAACATCTGAAGGAAGACTGATGTACTGGTGGAAGATGTTTGCACCGTTTGCATTGCTGAGCCTTCTTGCTCCCGAAGTCGCAATGATCAGTATTTTGGTTCTCGTCGGCAACACAGTGAGCAATTTTTGGTATCAGTTCCATATTGAGTACCACTATTCACTTGTCGCAGTTCCGGCGTTACTCATCGCGGTCATCGTGGGACTTGGACGTGTCGGAGTCGGTATGCGGCGCCTTCTCGTTTCTATTGTCGTGGCCTCATCATTGTGGAGTGCATCGGTGTGGTCATACGTGCCATTTCGGTTGGATAAATACCCGCATTGGGGGGCAGAGCACCCAGTAGCTGTGGCTGCCGATGAGATGTATGCCGAGATCCCACCGAATGCAAAGATCTCGGTGTTGCACTCCACCGCTCCGCATCTGGCGCATCGAAAAGAGATTTATCAGTTTCCTAATCCTTTCCGGATTGTCTTGTACGGGCC
>JBAXUC010000023.1:0-16178 GCA_037129855.1 Actinomycetota bacterium
GGGTGGGATTCGAACCCACGGAAGCTTTCACTTCACACGCTTTCCAAGCGTGCCGGTTCGGCCGCTCTCGCACCCTTCCAGGTGGTTGTATCGCTACAACTACGGGTGGTCAGGCTAACTGGCTTGTACGCTGGAACCCTCAACAACTTCGGGTTCGCCCGTGGGTGGTGAGGTGGTGGTCGGGTCCTGTGCGACGATCGCCCGTAAACCAGGTCAGGTCCTGACGGAAGCAGCCTCCACGCGGGAACGATTGTGCGCCGCAGATCGCCTGGCCGTCACTTCACTGTCCATGGGCTAGCCAGAACACACTTTTAAGGGTCAACATGTCAAACAACAAGTGGTTTAAACCAGCACTGGCCATTGGCGGAGTAATACTTTTGATTCTCATCATGGTGGTGAGACCATACAACGGTCTTGTGGATCGCGAACTCACGGTGGATCAATCAGTTGCAGATCTTGATGTGCAGTTGCAGCGTCGCTTCGACCTGATTCCGAATCTTGTGAAGTCAGTAGAAGGTGCTCTTGAACAAGAGCGCGCAATCATCGGAAAAGTCACTGAAGCTCGGACAAAGTACGCAAGTGCTGCCTCTGGCAACGAACGCGTTGCTGCTGCTGGCCAACTTGAAGGTGCGTTGTCGCGCTTGCTTGTTGTCGTTGAGAACTACCCACAGGTTGCCAGCTTGCAAAACGTTCGTGATTTGCAAGTGCAATTAGAAGGAACAGAAAATCGTGTGGCTCAATCGCGTCGTACGTACAACGAGACAGTCACTGATTTCAATCGTGCTATTCGACGTTTCCCTCGTTCCATCATTGCTGCAATGTTTGGTTTCGAAAAGCGAACCTTGTTTGAAGCAGTTGCAGGTGCAGATGTAGCTCCAACTGTGGATCTCAACCCCGGTGGCTAAGAAATCGTTCTTCTCTTTGGCACTGTTCGGCGTCATCCTTCTTGGGTGTTCGTCTCCGGCTGCCTCACTTCCTGAATTCACTGCGCCAGTTGTCGATTCAACTGGGAGAGTCTCTGCGGAAGTGGAAACGCAAATCAATAGCGAGTTGATTTCGTTTCAACAATCCGGTGGTCCACAAATTGCAGTTGCAGTGATTGACTCCACAGGTAATGCGACTCTTGAGAACTACTCCATTGATCTCGCACGCTCGTGGGGCATTGGCGACAAACAAAAAGATAATGGTGTTCTCATTTTGATTGCATTAAAAGATCGCACCTTGCGCATTGAAGTTGGTAGCGGAGTTGAAGGTGAACTTACAGACGTCACGGCGGGAGGAATTGTTGACTCAGTCATGCTTCCCCGTTTGCGCGCGAACGATGTCGATGGTGCAGTGCGCGATGGTGCACGTGCAGTGATGCAGGTTTGGGGTGGAGAGAACATTGTTTTGCAACCGATTGTTCCAAGCAACACCATCACCGCTGCAACGCCACAACAATCTATTTTCGGCATCATTTTGTTCTTCGGGCTTATCCTTCTGTTCGTCACCCTTGCGGTACGCGGAAAGCGAAACGGTGGAGGCATGCTCGGACCTTTTGCTGCAGGAACCATCTACGGAGGCGGCATCGGCGGTCGGCGCGGTGGCTTCGGCGGCGGTTTCGGCGGTTTTGGTGGAGGCGGCGGCGGTGGATTCAGCGGCGGCGGAGCGAGCGGGAGTTGGTAATGGCTCAGTGGTGGAAAGACAATGCTCAACAAGTTGCAGAGGCAATTGATACGGCCGAGCGCACTAGTGGTCATCAGATTTTGGTACGAGTAGGACCTCTCGGTAAAAACTCAAAACAAGCTGCAGACAAAATCACAACGCGTTATCCGCAAGTCTCACTAGTTTTCTGCGTTGACCCAAGCCGACGCATATTTGAAGTCCGTTGGTCGCAGTCACTGCAACTTGACCCGATTCATGCAACGGCCTCGGTGCAAGAACACCTTCGCGCTCATGATCTACCAAGTGCCATCTCTGCGCTGGCAGCTCTGCTACCTCACCAAGAAGAGGGCGAAGAACTTCCCGACATCATCGAGGAAACTGACTAACTACGAACGGCGACCAACCATGGCGCGCTCGGTGCGCTCCACGAGGTCGGTCATGTTCAGTTGTTTAGCTATTGTTCCCAAGTCTTTAGTTGGGCCACGCCATTTCCAGTCATCTACGGAACCAAGTGGCACATCGTCAGACACATCGGTGACCACAGTTGCAACTTGTTTGAACAGTTCTGCCATAGGCCGCTGATCGCGAAGTGTGGCGGCAAGCTTTGCCGCGCCGCGTACTGCAACACCGTCTGTTACCCACTGTGCTTCATCGTCTGGAATCTCACCAATATGTAAGTACTTGGCCAACACCGATGTTGCACTCTTTGCACCCCAGCCCGGTAGGCCAGGGAAACCATCTGCAGTGTCGCCAACAAGTCCGAGCCAGTCGGCGATGCTTGCAGGACCGACACCAAACTTTTCAATGATGGCGGTCTCGTTAACGATGAGATCATTGCGGCGGTCGTATTGCACTATGCGGTTGCCGACAACACATTGACCAAGATCTTTGTCAGGGGTAATCATCTGCACCTGATCAACGCGGTCATCTAATGATGCAATTAGTGCGCCTGCAGCTAAGCCATCATCGGCTTCGTACTTCACCATTGGCCACACCGGAATGCCGAGTGCGCGCAGTGCATCTTCCATAAGAGGAATTTGGTCGAGGATTTCAGCTTCCATTCCGTCAGATGTTTTGTAGCCCTCATACATCTGGTTACGGAAACTCTCGATTACATGATCAACTGCGACTGTTACATGTGTAGCGCCGCCTACAAGCAACTGCAGCGTGGAGGTGACGACGCCGCGAGTTGCAGCCAATGGGGGCGGACTGCTGTGACGAACGGCCTGACCAAAGTGTTGGCGGTACAGCTCGTAGGTTCCGTCGATGAGATGAACAATCATGGTTCTTCAGTATCGCAGGCTTGGTTGTCGTTGCCGTCAAAAAGCAATACCATTGCGGATGTTGGTAAATGGTTGCGTGCGCAACTATCTACCACTGATCCGAAAGGTCCGAATATGCCTGCAGTTACCGCCGATACCCTCACGCTTCCCCGTATTGAAGCGCCAACAGTTCTTGCCCAGGATCGTCCACTCATTTCCCTCACCACTGCCCCTAGTGGTTTCGAAGGCGAAGGCTTCCCAGTGCGCCGCGCATTTGCAGGCATTCCAAAAGACGTACTTGATCCGTTCATCATGATGGACCAAATGGGTTCAGTTGATTACCCGCCGTATGAAGCACGCGGAACTGATTGGCACCCACACCGTGGTTTTGAAACTGTCACATACATCATGGATGGCGCATTCATTCACCAAGACTCACACGGTGGTGGCGGAATCATTAAAGATGGCTCAACACAGTGGATGACTGCCGGTGGTGGCATCTTGCATATTGAAACTCCGCCAGAACAATTGGTAATTAGTGGTGGGTTGTTTCACGGCTTGCAGTTGTGGGTGAACTTACCTGCAGCACAAAAGATGGTTTCGCCTGCGTATCAAAACCTTGATGCAGATCAGGTGAAGTTGTTTACGACTCCTGATGCCGGAACATTGGTACGTCTTATCGCGGGCAACATTGCTGGTATTCAGGGGCCTGGTTCAACACGCACGCCGATTGTTATGGCACACGCAACCATTCTTCCCGGGTCACAAATGGTGCTCCCATGGAATCCGGCATTCAACGCAATTGCACACGTGGTGAAAGGATCTGGCTTTGTCGGCATTGATCATCATTCATTCATTGTCGGACAAACGGCCGTGTTCGGTACCGGAGACAGCATCACGTTGGAGGCTTCCTCACATGAAGCACTCGATGTGATTTTGCTTGGCGGACAACCTATTGGTGAACCAGTGGAACAATATGGTCCATTCGTTATGAATACGCGTGCAGAACTGCAGCAAGCCATGGATGATTACCAACGCGGACATTTGGGTACGGTTCCTTCAGGCGGCATACAGCCGTATCGCGGCCCACGCAAATAATTAGCTGACTTGAGTCAACCCACCATCCACAACGAAAATTTGTCCGGTGACGTACTTGTTGCGAACTAACGCAAGAACTGCTTCAGCACAATCATCTGCTGTAGCTGAACGCTTTAATGGTGCCATTGCAGCAACGCCCGCATGTTGCGTTGCCCAATCTTTGGTCCATGGTGTTTCCACCAAACCAGGTGCAACTGCGTTGTGACGAACTGGTCCGTGGCTCTTTGCCATGAGGCGCGTCATTTGGTTCAGTGCGGCCTTGGTCATTGAATACGCAATAGAAGAACCCACAGGACGGACACCGGCAACAGATGTGATGTTCACAACGTGACCATCTTCAGACTTGAGCAAATGCGGCATCGCCATTTTTGTGAGTTGCCAGGTACCGAACACGTTTACTTCAAATGTGCGCTCAAAGATTTCATCTGTGAGTGCCTCAAGGTCTCCGTGTGGAACCAATGTTGTCCAACCAGCATTGTTTACAAGAAGATCTAACTTGCCGAACTTTGCAATGGTGCCGTTGATGAGATTCTCGCACTGAGCTTTGTCACTGATGTCGGCTTGTATATAAATGGCACCATTCGGAAGCGATGCAGCCACTTTCTCCCCTGGCTCAACAGAACTTGCAGAGTTCACTACAACCTGTGCGCCTAATTCGGCGAGGCGTTGTGCGGTGCGCTCACCGATACCACTTGATGAACCGGTGACAATTGCAACCATTCCTGATAATTCCGACATGTGAAACCCCTTACGTTTGTGAGGTCATCGTAGAACAGCAATGAGCGTTCCGACGATGAGAAAGGGGCCGAACGCGAAATGCGTGTTCCTGTTCGCCTTTCGTGTCACCAGCAACGCAACTGCAAAGAAGCCGCCCACCAAGAAAGATGCGAAGAGGCCGACCAAGATGGCTTCGTAGGAAAGCCAGCCAAGATAGAGGCCCAGTAGGCCACCGAGCCCGACATCGCCTCCGCCTAAGTCTCCTCGCGACAACACTTCGAGAACGCGCAACATGCACCACATGGCAAAGCCGCCAATGAACATGCCAGCGATAGAGCCCCTGTTGTCAAAGAACGCGGATAGAACAAGTAGCGGCATTGCTACTGCAATTGCGCGATACACAATGCGCCGCGGAAGCAGATGCGTATCAATATCTATGAGCGACAACCACATTCCAGCGCCAACTAACACGCCGTATGCCAAAACCGTCAGGTCGTGTGCAAATTGCTGCGCAAGAAGGAAATACAGCGCGCTCGATACTGCAACAACAATTGGTGTTGAAACGTTTGCATCCGTGAAGTGGCCTTCGCCAAACGATTCACCGGTAATACGAAACCGTGCAATGTCAGTACGTGCGCGCGCAATGGCTTTGTATCCGCTAGCGGCACCCATGAGAGTAAAGACAATGTCACGCATATGACATGTTTACAACTATTCCTGAACGAGCTCGATCAGTGTTCCGAAACTGCCCTTTGGATGAATGAATGCAACGGTTGTACCGCGGCTACCAGGACGAGGGGCCTTGTCAATTGGTGTTGCGCCAGCAGCAATCATGCTGGCAAGAGCTTCTGCACAATTATCGACTCGGTATCCGATGTGATGAAGACCTTCACCACGCTTTTCAATTGCTTTTGCAACTGGTGAATCTGGGTTCGTCGGTGTAAGCAATTGAATGTAGCTTTCGGCAACTTTCAACAATGCCTCTTCAACGCCGTCGCTTTCCACGACTTCGCGGTGATCGACAGTTGCACCAAATGCTTCTTGGTAATACTTGATAGCTGCTTCTAAATCGCGAACAGCAATTGCGATATGGTCAATTTCAGTGAGAATCATTGTGTGTCCTATTGCTTTCTATCGACGGAACCAAGTGAGCTTGTCTGCAACTTTTGCACGCAACTCATGATCATCAACACCAAGGCCTTCTTCGGGAGACAAGCACAAGACAGCAAGTTTTCCTTCGTGCATATTGTTATGAACTTGGTACGCAGCTTCGCCGGTTTGTTCAAGTGTGAACACTTGAGACATCACGGGATGAATCATTCCCTTTGAAATCAAACGGTTTGCTTCATAGGCCTCTTTGTAGTTAGCAAAGTGCGAACCAACAAGTTTCTTCAGACGCATCCAGAAGTGGCGGTTGTCGAACTCAAGCATGAAGCCACTTGTAGCTGCACACGTAACAACGGTTCCGCCGCGCTTCACTACATACATAGAGGCAGCAAACGTGCTGCGACCAGGGTGTTCAAACACGATGTCTGGGTCTTCGCCAACGAGCGTACGAATGTCACCGCCAAAGCGACGCCATTCTTTTTCATTGTGCGTGCCATCTTCATTCCAGAATTGGTAGTTAGCAGCTTTGCGGTCGATGACTGCTTCGCAACCCATCTCGTGAAGGATCGCTGCTTTTTCTGGCGACGACACAACGCCGACAGGAATTCCGCCGCCGTTCAATACGTACTGCACTGCGTAGGAACCGATACCGCCCGATGCGCCCCAGATCAGCACAACATCGCCTTGTTTCATGTTCGCACCGTTTTTGGAAACGAGCATGCGATAGCTAGTTGAGTTACACAGTGCGTTGACCGCTGATTCTTCCCATGTGAGATGAGCAGGTTTTGGCATGAGTTGGTTTGCTTTGACGATTGCAACATCTGCGAGTCCACCAAAGTTTGTTTCGTACCCCCAGATGCGCTGGTTAGAACCCATCATTGAATCGCTATGTGATGACGGATCTTGGTCGTCAACATGGTTGCAATGCACGGTGATCTTGTCGCCTGGGTTCCACAAACGCACGGCACTGCCGACGCGCAACACAACGCCCGACGCATCAGAGCCAAGAATATGTTTGTCAATATCGTGGCGCTTTGCCCACTTGCTCTCTTTGCCAAGACGAGCCAACGCGCCAAACGTGCTGATGGGTTCGAAAATACTGGTCCACACGGTGTTGAAGTTGATGGACGATGCCATGACGGCGATGACCACTTCGTCGGCCGCCAGTTCAGGCAAAGGCACTTCGCCAATATGGATGCTCTTGCGAGGGTCCTTTTCATTGCTGGGGACCCCTTCCCACATGGTCTGGTCTTCCTTGCGCACATACGCAGCACGGTATGTAGCGGGAAGTGGGATGGCGGCGATTTCGTCGCCCGTTGCCCCATTGAGAATTGCCTGAAGGATCTTTTCCATGCCGTAGACGATAGCGAATTCTGGGGTTTCATCTCCTAGCCTGATTTATCTCGTATCCATGTCGGATACAAGTACATCTGGAGGCACACATGGCCGGTTCATACATCGTCGCAGGAGCACGCACACCCATCGGAAAAATGAGCGGTGCGCTGTCTTCTTTTACTGCTGCCCAGCTTGGTGGCTTTGCTATCAAGGCAGCACTCGAGCGCGCAGGCGTTAAGCCAGAAGACGTCGAGCACGTCATCATGGGTCAAGTTCTTACAGCAGGCCAGGGACAAGTTCCTTCACGTCAGGCTGCATCGTTGGGCGGCATTCCAATGAATGTTCCTTCCATCAACATCAACAAGGTGTGCTTGTCAGGTCTTAACTCCATTTACTTGGCAGACCAGATGATTGCTTCAGGTGAAGCAGACATCGTTATCGCCGGCGGAATGGAAAGCATGACCAATGCTCCGTACCTTGCACAAGGTGCACGTGGTGGTTTCCGCTACGGCAACACCGAATTGCAAGACGCGATCATTCGTGACGGACTCTGGTGTGCATTCGATGCGTGCCTCATGGGTCTTGGAACTGATCGTTACACCGACGGAAAAATCAGCCGTCAAGAACAAGATGATCTTGCCATGAAGAGCAACGTGCGTGCAGCTGCAGCAATCGCTGCTGGTCGCCTTGCAGATGAAATTGTTGAAGTTGCTGTTCCTCAGCGCAAGGGTGACCCTGTCATGGTGAAGAACGACGAAGGTGTTCGCGCAGACACCACCATGGACACACTTGGTGGATTGAAGCCAGCATTCGACAAAGACGGAACAATCACTGCTGCAAACGCGAGCCAAATCTCAGACGGTGGTTCAGCCATTGTCATGATGAGCAAGAAGGCTGCTGAAGCTCGCGGCATCAAGCCACTTGGTGAAGTTGTTTCGTACGGCATGGTTGCTGGTCCAGATAACGCCTCGCTCTTGCACCAGCCAAGCCGTTCAATCATGAAGGCACTTGATCGTGCCGGCATGAAGATTGGCGATGTCAACTTGTTCGAACTCAACGAAGCATTTGCTGCTGTCGGTATCGCATCAATGCGTGAACTTGGCATCACAGATGAAATCGTGAATGTCAACGGTGGCGCAATTGCATTGGGTCACCCAATCGGTATGAGCGGTAACCGTCTTGCACTCACAATCTTGCACGAACTTCATCGCCGTGGTGGCGGTGTTGGTGCAGCTGCACTGTGTGGCGGCGGCGGACAAGGCGACGCAATCATCGTTCGCACCGTTTAAGAACTACATGCTGCAAGAGCCACTCAATCGCACGATTCACGTTGCGCGTTGGGTGGCTCTTGCCGTTGTGGTCGGCATTATTTCCGGCGTTCTCTCTGCCGGATTCATTCAGTCGCTCACATGGGCTACTAACACCCGCAACGACAACACGTGGCTTCTTTTGTTGTTGCCGTTTGCTGGGCTACTTGTCGGTTTGTCCTATCACTACCTGGGGCGCGGACTTGAACGTGGAAGCAACCTGCTGATTGATGAAATTCATTTGCATTCAGAATGGGTTCCTCTTCGCTTAGCGCCACTTGTTTTCATTACAAGCGTCGTGTCGCATCTTGCTGGCGGTTCCACTGGTCGTGAAGGTGCAGCATTGCAAATTGCAGCTGGCGCCACCGACCCGATTAGCAAACGACTTGGATTAGACCCTGCTGATCGCTCACTCATGTTGATCACTGCAATCGCGGGCGGGTTCGGTTCTATCGCCGGTGTACCCATCGCCGGAGCAGTGTTTGCACTCGAGGTACAACGCATTGGTCGCGTGCGATACGAAGCACTTGTACCAGCACTCGTTGCGAGTTTTGTCGGCAATGCAGTGGTTCGTGGCCTTGGAGTGCACTACACCAAGTACCCACACATCATTGATGTGAAATGGTCACCCACAATTGCGTGGCAAGTCGCACTCTTCGGTGTAATTGCCGGAATTATTGCTTTAGTGTTTGTGCGCATAACGCTCTTCATTCGTGGTGCAATGAAGAAGTACGTTGCATGGTCACCCGCTCGCCCATTAATTGGCGGCATTCTTCTTGCCATTCTGATTGGCGTATGTGGATGGCGCGATTATCAAGGTTTCTCTTTCCCACTGATGTTGCAAGCCATGAACGGCGCGACGTCAGGTCACTTCGAAGTGAAGTTGTTGTTAACCGCGCTCACAATCGGTACGGGATTTGTTGGTGGTGAAGTGATTCCTCTGTTGGCAACGGGCGCTATGGCTGGCGCAACGTTTGCCAACCTCATCGGAGCAAACGTCGCGGTGTTCGCAATAGTTGGCTCAGTCGCGGTGTTGGCCGGAGCAGCAAATACGCCTTTGGCATGCACCTTTATTGGCATTGAACTGTTCGGTGGAAATGGTGCAATTCTGTTTGCTCTTGCATGTGTTGCTGCCTACGCAGCTAGCGGGCATACCGGTATCTACCACGCTCAAAAAATTGTTGCCCACAAATCGGGCGAAGCCATTACTTAGCTTTCGAGTTTTTGGCGATTGCCGAATGCGCGACCCAATGTGACTTCATCGGCAAATTCAATGTCGCCGCCAACGGGCAATCCACTAGCTAAACGAGTCACATTGATACCCAGTGGGTTCAACAATCGCGCCAAATACATTGCTGTTACATCACCTTCAGTGTTGTTGCTGGTGCACACAACTACTTCTTGAATGTTCTCTGGACGAATGCGTGTAAGAAGTTCTCTTACTTTCAAATGCTCTGGGCTTACACCTTGCAATGGGTCAATGAGCCCGAGAAGCACATGATAACGACCACGAAATTCTCCGGTGCGTTCGATTGCAACAACATCGCGTGAGTCTTCAACAACACACACAATTGATGAATCGCGTTTAGTGTCGCCGCAAATATTGCACAGGTCTGCATCTGCCAAGTTGAAACACAGCCCGCAGAAACGCACTCGCTCTTTTGCGTCAACAAGTGCGCGTGCAAGGCGGGTGACATCTTCAACGTCGCCCTTGATGAGATGTAGCGCAAGACGTTGTGCACTACGTGGACCAATGCCAGGCAAACGACCAAGTTCGTCGATAAGTAATTGAACGGGTGGCGTATAGGGCGAGGCCACTAGTTACTTCTTTCCGCGCGGTGACTTTGCAGCGTCGGGATTTGCTCCGACTGTTTTTTCAACGACGCTTCCACCAGGGAACGAATCGTGCAGAGCGGCAAGTAACGGATCAACCGCATCAACAGCAAGCACCGTGTCATTGATGTCAATGGCTGCGAACGGATCGTCAGCAACGTCATCAACAATGGTGCGCACTTCGGGTTCTGTGAATACGGGCCGAGTCATTCCACCAGGTGCAGTGGGATCTGCTTGAACAAGAGTGATAACAAATGTTGTGCCACACACTTGTTTGATTGCTTCAACAACAGTGGGTAATTGTTCTTGCGCACGCTTCATGGGAGTGTTGCTAGGAAGACGCAACATGATTTTCTTGCCGTCAACTGATTGCACAACTGCTGGCTTAAACATTGCTTTAGCCAGACCACGCATGGCATCAGTAATTTGCGGCCACATTTGCGCTGGGTCTGCAGTGCCAACAGAAGCAGGTGCTGGTTCAGCAGGCTTCGCTGGGGTTTCTGCCGCCGCTGGAACAGGAATCTCTTTAGTGACTGCAGCAGGTTCGGCAACAACGGCAATGACTGGAGTTGCATCTGCAACGGGTACTGCAACGGGTGCAGTATTGCCAGCATGTCCACCAATTTTGGCGCGGCCAGTTGCAGGGTTGATTGGTGCTTGCGGCAGAGCAGCAGCAACGCCATTTTCACGCAACGTTTTTACTGCTTCTTCTAACTGTGAAATACGTGCAAGAAGATTTTCTGCACTGTCATCAAAGACAGGAGACGCCAATTGCACTACTGCAACTTCAAGCAACAACCGGGCATCAGGTGCGTGTCGCATTTCCACCATGGTGCTGCCAAGCGTTTCCATGATGCGAACGATGCGTTGTACTCCCATGTCTTGCGCATAACGAGTGAGTTCTGCAATTCGATCAGCAGGTAGTTGCACTAACTCAGGTGACATGATGGCAAGAAAGCAATCACGCATGGTTCGCACAACATCTTGTGCATACGTATGTGGGTCACGGCCCTGTTGCATAGCCCGCGCAACAGCACCTAACGCTGCAGCATGGTCTCGTGCAACTAGTGACTTGATGATGTCCTCGGTGTGCAATGCAACTTCTGGTTCGCCACCACCAGAGACAATAAGTTCAAGTGCAGACAATGTGTCACGTGCACTTCCACCACCTTGGCGCAACACTAAATCTATTGAGTCATTGTCAACAGTAAGTTGTGCTTCTTTAATGACGAACTTGACATACTTTTTCATTTCAGCAACAGGCAGCAAATGAAATTGCAAGTGCTGCACTCGACTGCGAATTGTCTCAGATACTTTTTGCGGGTCTGTTGTGGCCAACACGAAGACAACTTGATCGGGTGGTTCTTCCAGAGTTTTCAGGAGAGCGGCTTCGGCCGCACGTGACAGCATGTGTACTTCGTCGAGGATGAAAACACGGTGACGCCCTGGACTCGTCAGCGCAGCAGTTTCAATAATGTCACGAATTTCTTGAACACCGTTGTTGCTCGCAGCATCGAGCTCAAGCACGTCGTAACTGGTGCCCAGTTCCACTGCCTTGCACGAGTCACATTCGCAGCATGGTTCACCATCAATAGGGGCGACACAGTTCAAGACCTTTGCCAAAATTCGTGCAGTTGAGGTCTTTCCCGTGCCTCGAGGCCCAGAGAATAAATAGGCCTGGCCCTCGCGGCCATTGATAACGGCATTGCGTAGCGCCATGACCACATGGTCTTGCCCGTAGAGCTCAGAGAACTTCCGCGGGCGGAAACGTCGGTACAGGGACTGGGTGGCCATCGAAACGACCTTACCAATGCGGTGCACCGAGGACCGCTGTGTGAAAAGGTGAAACACTCTGCGGGGGTCATTCTTGGCTACCGTTTGCTCACACCATGCGTCGCCTTCCTCTTCTTTTCATTGCAGTTGTCTCTGCCCTTGCCTTTTCAGCCGGCCCTGCCCACGCGGCTGGCGACAACACCCTTGCTTCATCCAGCCCTACCGCTGGCGAAGTGGTGACTCTTGCCCCCACCCAGTTACAGCTGAAGTTCACGCTGCCCGTTGGTGGAGCCGAAATTGCCTCCCAGATGGGGCTTTCTCTTGCCTGTGAATCCAAACTGACCAATCTCGGACCTCCGCAGCTATCTGCTGATGGCGTGACGATCTCTGCTGCCCTGACCCAGGTGCCTCAAAATGGCTCGTGTGTTGTGAACTGGTCGCTGCCTGATGGCAGCGCCGGATCATTCAATTTCACTGCTCAAACCCAGGTGACGACAACAGTTCCTGTCACTGTGCCGGGCACGCCCGCCACCACTGTGCCCGTCGATGGGACTGCAATTGAAGTTGTCGCACCTCGACTTGGAGGCCCCATTGGTCTCATGAAGCTGATTGTCTTCTTCGCGGTCTGTGCACTTTTTGGCGGATTGATGTTCATCAAACTCGTCTGGCCCGAAGGCGTCGAATACGGCATCACAGAAAAATATTTCCGCCAAGTCTCAATCATTGCGGGCGTCACAATTTTTGTACTCATCATTCTCATGACTGCGCGCCAATCAGGCGGCGGAATCGCTTCGTCCATTTCTCCCACCTCGTGGGGCCCACTCTTTGGTACCAATGAAGGTCGTGCCGTATTTCTTCGACTCCTCATCGTTGGCGGCCTTGGTTATTACTCATGGATTACAGAACGTGTTCTTGAACCAACAAATGTCGTTCCCACCACAGTTCTGTTAGCGCTCATGATGATGTCGTACGGTTTCGACCGCGCAACAGGACGAGCTGTTGTTTTGGGAATTATTGTTGCAATTCTTCACATGGCATTCATTGCAATGTGGGTCGGCAGTATTGCAATTATTTGGCGAGTCATTCTTCACGGCCCTGGAGATGTGGATCTCGTTGATGCACTTCGTGGATGGGCGCGCCTAGCCACGCCATTAACAATTGGCATAGTAGGTACAGGCGTTTTCCAAGTGTGGCGCATTGATGGCATCAGCTTGATTAACAGTGGGCATGGGCGCGTAGTAATTCTCAAAGTACTTTTGGTGAGCGCAATGTTGTTTGTCAGTTCCGCAGTTCGTCAATTCATTTTGCGTGGAATGCAGCGTGCAAAATCTCTGAACGACAAAGTTGTGTACCGACTGAAGCGTCCCGTCGGAATTGAATTATCACTCAGTATTGTTGTGCTTGCAGCATCTTCATGGTTAATGGCAATGCGTCCGCCATACGTTCTGAATCGCGATACTGGCCCACGCGTTGAATACGCCATCGTGCAAGACATGACCGCAAAAGATGATTTCCATGTGCGCTTGTCCATCACTCCTGGTGATATTGGTGCCAACAGAATTCTCATTGAATTATTCGGACCATCACGAATTCAAAATTTCGTCGTCACGATGACTCCGACAAATCCAAACTTCTCTGGCTACACAATCAATGTCCCCATCACTCGTCCGGGTGGTGCACTTGTTGCGCAAGATGCCGGACTTCTTCTGCGTGCGCCGGGTGAATGGACTGCAACCGTCACGGGTGTCACCACAATCGGCGACCTGACACCAATGACCACTACATTCACCATCGCCGATGGCACCACCGTGACCACTGTGCCAAAACAGGGCCTGAAGAAGTCGACCACCACGATTGCTGCGGCCACCACAACCAGCACGGTTGCCCCAGCTCCTGTCACCACCACTGCGCCGGCGCCAACCAGCACGCCAACGACCGTTCCCGCCCCCGTGGAGACCACCACCACCGTTCCCGCAGCAGGGTAATTAGCCATCAGATGGGCGATGAGGCCCCATCGGCACTAGCGTTTCGCAGGTGACTGATACCTTTGGCTTTTCGATGCAGGACAAAATTGACGACCTTCGGGACCGTCAGCAGCAGGCGATTAACGCCGGAAGCCCTCGCTCGGTCGAGCGCCACAAGGGCAAGGGCAAGTTGCTCGCTCGTGAGCGCATTGACTTCCTCTGCGATCCAGGCTCTTTTCATGAACTTGACATGTTGGCGCGCCATCGCGCACACGCATCTGGTCTTGAAGAGCGTCCATATACAGACGGTGTTATCACCGGATGGGGAACCATCGAAGGCCGCAAAGTATTTCTGTTCAGCCAAGACTTCACAGTCTTTGGGGGGGCACTTGGCGAAGTGTTCGCTGAAAAGATTCACAAGCTCATGGACCTTGCACTCAAAGTTGGTGCACCCGTTATTGGTTTGAACGACGGAGCTGGTGCTCGTATTCAAGAAGGTGTTGTATCACTCGCCTCGTACGGTGGAATTTTTTATCGCAACGTGCAGTCGTCTGGTGTTGTGCCACAAATTTCTGTCATCCTCGGGCCATGTGCCGGTGGTGCTGTGTATTCACCTGCAATGACCGACTTTATTTTCATGGTGCGCGAATCAAGCCACATGTTCATTACAGGTCCTGACGTTGTGAAGACAGTGACAGGCGAAGATGTCACACTCGAAGAACTTGGTGGCGCAATGAGTCACGCTTCAAAGAGCGGTGTTGCAACATTCGTGTCAGCAGACGAGCAAGCATGTCTTGAAGATGTTCGCTTCTTGTTGTCGTTCTTGCCACAAAATAATCTTGAATCAGCACCAACTGTCGAGACATCAGATGATCCGAATCGTTCATGCCCGATGTTGCGCGACATTCTTCCTGCATCGTCTAACCAGCCATACGACATGAAGAAAGTCATCAAGGAAGTTGTCGATGATGGCGAGTTCTTTGAATACTTCGAACACTGGGCCAAGAGCATTGTGTGTGGTTTCTCTCGTGTCGACGGCATGACTGTTGGTGTTGTTGGTAACCAACCAATGGCATTTGCCGGTGTTCTTGATATCGAATCAAGTGAAAAAGCCGCACGATTCGTTCGTACATGCGATGCCTTCAACATTCCGCTTCTGACATTCGTTGACGTTCCTGGTTTCTTGCCAGGCGTTAACCAAGAGCATGAAGGCATCATTCGTCACGGCGCAAAGTTGTTGTACGCATTCTGTGAAGCAACAGTGCCTCGTATTCAAATCATTACGCGCAAGGCCTACGGTGGCGCGTACGTGGTGATGAACTCGAAATCAATTGGTGCTGACCTTGCATATGCATGGCCAACAGCAGAACTCGCTGTTATGGGACCACAAGGCGCCGTTGAAATTGTGTACAAGCGGGAACTGCAGCAAGCAGCAGACCCTGTTGCTCGCCGTGCAGAACTTGTTGCTGAATACACCGAGAAGTATGCGAACCCGTATGCAGCTGCAGAACGCGGTTACGTGGACGACGTTATTGACCCAGCAGATACACGTATCAAGATCATCGCTGGCTTGCGCATGTTGCAAACCAAGCGTGAAGAGCTTCCACGCCGTAAACACGGCAACATGCCTCTGTAGATCACCATGTCTGAATCATCGACCCCCGATTGGGACGCACCTGAAGTAGCGATAATCAGTGATATTGCTCATGAACCAAAGGCAGGCTTCTGGCTTCGGTTCGTTGCCAACTTGTGTGACGGCATCATGGTGTCAATCATCAGCATTCCGTTTGCAATTATCTCTGCGTCAACTACCGGCACTGCAGCTGCACTTTCACAGTCTGGTCAATTCGTTGTCTCATTTTTCGTTTTGGCGTATTGGATTGGCACTCAAGGTGGTTCACCACTTCGTCGCAAACTTGGCGTCTTCATTCTTGATCAAGATGATGGTTCGTTCATCGGGCAACGTCGCGCCGTACAACGCATCATGATGAGCTGGGTCTCTGGCATTGTTTTTCTGTTGGGTTACCTTGCAATGTTGCGTAGCCCCCAAAGCCAAACATGGCATGACCGTGTTGCACATTCAGTGGTGGTGAAGCGATGAACGTCAACGTCGGCACAATCTCTCCTATCCCTACCGA
>JBAXUC010000230.1:0-1619 GCA_037129855.1 Actinomycetota bacterium
GAAAACAACAGAGGCGGAACCTTGCGGTTCCGCCTCTGACTACTTGGCCTGTCCTGCGTCGTCAATGCAGTAGAGCTGTGCACAAGCACCGCCGTTTGTTTTGTGAGGAGCCGACGAGCGGAATTGAACCGCTACCTTTGAATTGACGAGATCAATGTGCTGCCATTACACCACATCGGCCTCAACAGTTATGTGTGAATCGGGTTTTGGTTTTGGAAAGAGAACTTAGGAGTTCAAGATTGCGATGACATCGTTATGCAACGCAGTGTTGGAGGAGATGGCAGAGTCGGCGCGCCAGTTAGGTGTGCCTGTTCGATCTGACAATGTTCCACCTGCTGCGTGAACGATGGGGACTAACGCTGCGATGTCGTATGGCTCGAGTCCGATTGCATCGACTGCGATATCAACTGCACCTTGAGCAACCAACATGTGTTGCCAGAAGTCGCCAAAGCCACGCACTCGTTTCACGGTTTGAGTAAGTCGTGCAATGTTCTGGCTCTTGCCGGCGCTGTTCCATGCATCGTTCGCCGTAATAGAGAGGTGAGAGTCATAGAGAGACGTGACATCGCTGACATGAATGGCGTGTCCGTTGCAAAATGCACCACTGCCTTCGTAGCCCCACCAGCGAGTTGCCATTGCCGGAGCAGACACAACACCAAGGACGGGGCCGCGGTCGCGATGGACGAGACCAATCAAAGTTGCCCATACGGGAACACCGCGTACGAAGTTTGATGTGCCGTCAATGGGGTCAATGACCCAGGTGTATTCACCATCGCCACCAGAGCCATGTTCTTCTCCGTACCAAGCGTGGTGAGGACGTTGTGCACGAATGAGATCCATGATGAGGGTTTCAGTGCCACGGTCAACTTCGGTGACTTCTGTTTGGTTTGCTTTGAGATCAACTGTGAAATTGCGTGCAGCAAAGCGGGGGAGAGTGAGAGCGTCAGCAGCATCAGCAAGCGACAACGCGAATTGCAGTTCAGCTGCGAGGTCTATTGCGTTCGGGGCCATATGTCTACGGTAGTGGCTACGGCACGCCGGTGGCGGGAGAAATGCAAGAGCCCCGACGCTTGCGCATCAGGGCTCTCAACATCAGACTCGTGACTCTGTTGTGAACGGTAGCGCGGAATGCCTTACGAAATGAGGCGGGTGGCGGCTGCGGTAATTCCGGCAGCGTCGAGGCCGATGCGGGCGAGAATCACATCGGGCTTGTTGTGCGGGATGAACTGCGTGGGAACGCCGAGTGATTCAACACGAGCTGCAGGGTTCAGTGCGTGAACAGCAGTTGCAATAGAAGCACCAATGCCGCCATCGAGGATTCCGTCTTCGCATGTGAGAACTGCGGTGTGTGATGCAGCGAGAGAAATCATGGCGGGGTCTAGTGGAGCACAGCAACGAACATCAATAAGGGTGGCGTTGATGCCAGCGGCAGTAAGTGACTCGAGTGCTGTCTCTGCAGCGCCCACCATTTTGCCAATAGCGAGAATGGCAATGCGGCCATCACCCTTCGACAGTGTGTGTGATGTTGTGCCAGAACCGATTGCGGCATTGCCGACAGAACGCGCTGTGCCTTTTGGATAACGAATAACAACGGGGCCACTGCTTGACAGGGTCATTGC
>JBAXUC010000231.1:0-1603 GCA_037129855.1 Actinomycetota bacterium
GCCGATGGCACAACAGTTGAGTTCGAAGCAAAGCACACATTTAGCCCAGAGCAAGTGGAATGGTTCAAAGCTGGATCAGCGTTGAACATCGTTCGCGCAAAAGTTGCAGCTCAGAAATAATTAGTCGGTACCCGGGCGCCGTTCATCTTCGGCGTTCGGGTCACCTGCATAGTTAGACGGATACGAGCGTCGCAATTCATCCTCTGTCGGTTCGTAATACTCACGTCCCTCTGGTGGAAGCAACGCGCTAATTGCAGACATGATTGCAGCTGTGTCTGCATCGGGGTCTGTGTATTCCAGATGCACAGGTCTCCCCACCACGATGATTACCTCAGGCGGTGACGTGACGTTCGTAATGTTCGGAAGTTTGGCATTGCGTGGCCACACTTTTTCTGTTCCCCAAATACCGATGGGAATCACAGGCGCGCGCGTGGCAGCAGCAAGTTTCGCAGCTCCCCATCTGCCCTTCAAGATTGGATCAAAAAATGCATGTCCGCGTGGAATGGTGCCTTGAGGCATGAGAGCAACAAGATCGCCTGCATTAATAAGCTCTGTTGCTGCACGCAATGGCTCATCGCTTCCCGTGCCCCGCTCGACACGAATGCCGCCAAGCGCAGTTGCAATGGGTCCAATGACCGGAGCATCGAACACTTCTTTCTTGCCGAGAAAACGAACTGCGCGCCCAGTCTTTGCAACAGCGAGAGACACGGCAGCAATGTCGAAATAACTGCGGTGGTTTCCGCACAGAATCGCTGCACTGTCCTTCGGAATATTCTCTGTACCTGAAATAGTGAAGCGCGCATATGGAAATACTTCTGGTCGTGCGAATTTCATCAGTAGTTGTTGCGCTTCTAAGCCGATAATCGGCACTTTTGCCACACCATTCGGCACATCAAGGTGCATCACTGGCCAGCGACGTGCAGCGGCCATGAGACGAAGGCGCCAATCAGGGTTCACACAATGTGGAAACCCCACAGCAGCGAGCAATGGTTCATCAAACACACTGTCGCTGTATGCATACGAACCCGATAGATCCACTTCATTCTCTTGTGACCACGCACGCACTGCATCGCGCTTTCCACGTGACCACACATACGTACCATCAAGTTCGCCGGTGTACACGCCTTCGCTATCAACTCCGTACGTCGTTGCAATCACCGCATCAAACCCCATGAGATCTGCGAATGGTTCAATAAGGTCACGCGGTGTAGTGGTAGCCAGTACAACACTGCGACCTTCAGCGCGATGTGAGTCAATTACCTTTTGCGCATACGGTTGCACCATCGCCACTAAGTCAGGGGCAGCAATTCGTGCAGCTTCGCGCACTTCATCGCGACGATGTCCGCGCATTGCAAGAACTGCTTGACGTCCGAGAACCATCGACGGCAAATTCTCGCCGAATGTTTCAAAAATTGAATACATCAATGACTCGCCTGGAATTGTGCGCGTGACTATTCCTGTTTCGCGAAGAACGCGACTCACGACATGTGCAGACGCACCAGACAAAATTGTTCTGTCAAGATCAAAAAACGCTGCATGTGCCACGCGGGAAGGTTACGCCAGCAACAGACGATTACATTTTCACATGTGCCGAGAAATGGGA
>JBAXUC010000232.1:0-1567 GCA_037129855.1 Actinomycetota bacterium
TGTACTTCCAAAATGTGCAAGCGACCAGAACGGCCACGATCAACAGTGTCTTGTGTGTCACCGTCTGCGTACTTGTAACCATCTTTGCCACGAATACGCTGGTCGCCTCCACTACAAAATGCCCAACCACCATCTTTCGGTGACGGCCCGTTACCGGTGAGCAACACGCAGCCAACATCAGTGGTCATGCGCGCATGATCGAGGGCTGTGTACAGCTCATCAACTGTGTGCGGACGAAATGCGTTACGTACTTCGGGGCGATTAAATGCCACGCGTACGGTGCCTTGGTCTACCGCGCGGTGATATGTGATGTCGGTGAAAGAAAAGCCCGGCACTTCGCGCCATGCGGACGGGTCAAAAATAGGTGAAATAGTCACATCATCATTGTTCCACGCCAACGCCCGTATCGTAGAAACCGATGGCTACATGGGCAGAAGTTGAATCACGGGCGCCAGACGTTGCGGCAGCAATTCTTGCTCGATTCATGGGGCACCCTCATCATGTCCTCGGCACATTGAATCGTGATGGCGCCCCTCGACTCAGTGGAATCAACGTCATGCATAACGAAGAGACCTTGTGGTTTGGCTGCATGCCTTCGTCACGTAAAGGAATTGATATTGAACGGGACCATCGAATCTCTCTCCATTCAGCCCCACTGTTGGAATCACTTGAAGGGGGAGACGCTGTCATTTCTGGGCTTGCACGCTCACTAGCGCCAGAGCGGGTTCTGGCTTGGCGGCCTGAGACGCCGGAGAATGGTGTCTTTTACGAAGTAGATATTTCCTCAATGCACCTTGTTGAAGTTCGCGGTGAAGATCTCATAGTCACCATGTGGGATACGGAGCATGGTGTCCGTAGCGTCAATCGGCAATGACAACACTTATTGCTTTCTCAGGTTCGCTACGGGCCGATTCGTTCAATACCCGCATTCTGAAGGCCCTTCCGGCGCTTGCTCCTGAAGGTACCAACATCGCACTATTCGATATTGCTGATTTGCCTATGTACAACCAAGACCTCGATGCGGACACGGTGCCGCCAATTGTTGAGGCATTGCGTGCAGCCATTGCAGAGGCTGATGGTGTCATCATTGCCGGCCCTGAATACAGCGGTTCGTACTCAGGCGCTACGAAGAATCTCATCGACTGGGCATCACGTCCGTTTATGAAGGGTCCAATCATTGGCAAGCGTTCAATGGTGATTGGCGCAACACCTGGGCCCGGCGGTGGTGCTCGTGTAGTAGAGGCAACAAGTGCGTTACTGACTGCCTTGGGCGGAACCGTTGTAGGCCGAGCTAATGCAGCTGCAATTCATGAAAAAATTGCGCCAGACGCAGATGTGATTACGGACGAAGAGTTCGCACAGCAATTGCGCGACGGACTCGCTGCGTTTTAGTTACCAGGTGTCAACCATCGGGCGTTTCTTGCCCGTGCGCTGACGCCATGATGTGCCTCTGCCGATGATTGACAGAATCCGTGCTCGTGTTTCTGCAGGGTCAATAACGTCATCAATTTCGACATGGCTCGCCATGTTTAATGCGTTGCCGCGTTCGTAAGCACTCGCAATCAGC
>JBAXUC010000233.1:0-1545 GCA_037129855.1 Actinomycetota bacterium
GTCATTAACTCCGGTGCCTGCAACCCAAGTAGTTGCGCGCGATCGTCACGCTGAGTTCTTGTATGCGTGCGCATCTGTTGGCACCACTCTTGAATCAATTGCGGTGGAACTGCGACATTTACAACGAACTGAAGTGAATGAAGTACGTGAGGGGTTTGCACCCGGACAAAAAGGTTCAAGCGCAATGCCACACAAGCGCAACCCGATTTCTGCAGAAACAATCAGCGGGCTGTCGCGTGTGTTGCGCGCCAATGCTCAGGTTGGTCTGCAAGATGTTCCGCTGTGGCACGAACGAGATATTTCGCATTCGTCAGCTGAACGCATTGTGTTGCCAGACTCGGCATCTCTTGCTGTGTACATGGCTCGCCGCATGGCGCGCTTGTTGTCGAATCTTGAAGTTGACACAGAACGTATGCAAACAAACTTGAACGCACTTCACGGAGTTGTGTTCTCACAGTCAGTGTTGCTGGCGCTTGTTGAGTCAGGCATGACACGCGATGATGCGTACCGCATTGTGCAGTCAGCCTCAGCAACTGCAATTTCATCAGGCACACAATTGCGCGACGTGCTAGCTGCCGACGCCAAAGTGACACTAAATGCAAAACAAATCGATGTCGCGTTTGATTTGTCCCGCGTATTACGACATGCGGGCCGCGCAATTGATTCGTTACTACAGGAATAGGACCACACGATGTCTGCAGAATTTCCACACACACCCGATGGCTTGCCACCGTTGTCACCAGTGTTGGCCACACTTCGCGATCACGTGTTTCAACACTCTTTGAAAATCGGAGACTTCACATTGAAGTCAGGGCGCAAGAGCACGTGGTTTCTTGACACGAAGCAAACAATGTGTCGTCCAGACGGAATGATTGCCGTTGCGAACGCAGCATTTGAAATCATTCCTGCAGATGCAACCGCAATTGGTGGTCTCACCATGGGCGCTGACCCGGTTGCGTATGGAATTGCAGCAGTGGGTGCTACTCAGGGACGGAACTTACGAAGTTTCAGTGTGCGCAAAGAAGCAAAAGACCACGGAATCACCGGCCGCATTGCTGGCGCGTTGCAACCTGGCGATCGAGTAGTCATCACAGAAGACACCGTGACTCGAGGCACAAGTTTGTTCGACGCAGTTGATGCAGTGTGGGAGTTCGGCGCAGTTCCTGTGCTGATAACTGTCATTGTTGACCGTGGCGGTACATGTGCCGCAATGGCGGCTGAAGCTGGCATTAAGTACAAGCCATTGTTAACCGCACCTGACCTTGGATTTGAGTTCGGTTCCTAACAGTGACGCTCGCAAAACTTTTCGAATTAGAGCCACACGGCAATGACGTGCTGGTGGGTGAAGGTCACCCATATCCATGGGGTGGTTTATACGGCGGCCATATTGTGACTCAGGCGTTACACGCTGCCGCTCACACGGTTGACCCTGCGTATCTTCCACATTCATTACGCGCTTATTTCATTCGCCGAGGTGACAATGCCGCAACGGTGCGATATGAAGTGGATCGCATTCGCGATGGCAGAAGCTTTGTGACACGACGT
>JBAXUC010000234.1:0-1538 GCA_037129855.1 Actinomycetota bacterium
ATTATGTGCGGACGTTTTGTGACCAATTTCGTCATGACAGAACTCACGTCTTATCTTGAGCAAGCGCTTCAAAAACCGGTGAAGGTGAATGACTCAAATTTGCCCGTGATGTATAACGCCGCACCGTCGCAGTTAATTCCAATAATTATCGCAGGAACCGAGGCAACAGAAATTTACCTTGCGCATTGGGGATTGACGCCGCCATGGTTGCGCGCAGGTGTTGCCTTAAAGCCATTGATTAATGCGAGAGCCGAGAGCGTGCACGAGAAGCCATCATTTCGCGATTTGATCGCAAATAATCGATGTGTTGTGCCGATGCGAGGTTTCTATGAGTGGGGGACGACACCCGCGAAGTCGAAGATTCCATTTTATATACGCAGACAAGATGGTGAACCGGCAATGGTTGCGGGGTTGTATTCGCACACTGACGGTCAGGATGCAGAACAAATGTTTGTCGTAATGACGAGAGAGGCATCAGACGATGTCGCTGGTATTCATCACAGAAGTCCTGCGATTATTGAATCCTCTGAAATAAATAGTTGGTTATATGACGGCAAAGCACCGCTCGATTTGGCGACAACTTTATGTCGGTCGAAATTGCAGCATCACCCTGTGTCAACACGCGTTAATAATGTCAGAAACCAAGGAGAAGATCTGGTGACGCCCGTTGATACTGGCCAATTATTCTGAAGCTTTGAGTCCAACCGATGCGAGCATTGAGCGCAACGTGTTGGCTGAGTCGCGAAGATCATCGGGAGTCACAGACAGAGCGGCATTTGCAAAAGATAGTTGGTGCATACTGTTTGTTGGAATGACATGAAGATGGCAATGGTTAATTTCATAGCCGGCGATAATTAGACCAACGCGGTTGCAGGAGAATGCTTTTTTTTGGGCTTGTCCGATGAGATGAGCAACATGGAACACATGGTCAGCAGTGTCGCGGTCTAGGTCTGTCCATTCGTCAACCTCTTCAATGGGTACAACTAGTGTGTGACCAACTGCCAATGGATTAATACTCATGAAGGCAGCACAAACGTGATCACGGTAGACAAAGACGCCCGGTATCTCGTGGTTGATGATCTTGGTGAAGAGCGTTGTCATGCGTTGTAGCCTCCAGAAGCTGTAAAGACGCTGCCCGTACAGTACGACGATTCTGGACCGACTAGGAACCGAACGAGTTCGGCAATCTCTCCCACAGTTCCGAGTCGACCGAGTCCGATACGCGTCACGATTGCGGCCATCATGAGCTCACTAAACGGAGTCAGCAGGGGAGTATCGATGTATCCCGGACACACCGCGTTGACTCGAATCCCCAAGTGGGCTGTTTCGTCGGCAACTGATTTCGTAAACGCAATGATTCCGGCCTTAGCAGTGCTGTAATGCGCCGCCCCTGCGGATGGCGAGAGTCCGAGAATCGAAGAGATGTTGACAATGGTGCCGAAGCGTTGTTGTTGCATGACACGAAGAGCTGCACGACACCCGTAGAAAGTTCCGTAGAGATGGACTCGAATCATGCGATCCCAGTCTTGATCGCTGAG
>JBAXUC010000235.1:0-1510 GCA_037129855.1 Actinomycetota bacterium
GGTCCGAATGATGGAATAGGAAGAATCGCTGGGCGCGAGACCACGCCGGCAAGAATACGTGTGAATTCGCTGTTCGTTACGGGATGTGGTGCAGTGAGATTCACGGCACCTGACAGGTGTGAAGAGAGCAAATGAATGATTGCGTTGACTTCATCAGTAATTGATATCCAGCTCTGCCATTGTTTGCCGTTTCCGAATTTTCCGCCAAGACCCAATTTGAACAGGGGGAGTTGCTTCTTTAGTGCGCCGCCCTTTGGTGACAACACAATGCCTGTTCGCAACAAAACGGTGCGAATGCCAGCAGCTGAAGCAGAAACAGAGGCTGCTTCCCAGTCGCGACACACGTCGGCAAGAAAGCCAGTTCCGATTGTCGCGTCTTCACCAAGTTCAGTATCATCGCGTTGTCCATAGATTCCGATTGCGGATCCCGAAAGAAACACAGATGGCTTTGTGGCGAGCAACGCCATGGTGTCTGCCAGCAACGCAGTACCAAGTGTGCGACTTTGCAGAATTTCCATCTTGTACGAATCGGTCCAACGTTTGTCGCCAATGCCTGCACCAGCCAAATGCACAACGGCGTCAATGCCATCAAAAGCAGATGGTGACATTTCACCGGTGGCTGGGTTCCACTGCACTTCGTCATTGCGACGAGGTTCGCGACGAACAGCTGCGACTGTGGTGTGGCCAGATGCGTTGAGTTGTTTTGTCAGGGCTTGTCCGATGAGGCCAGAGGCGCCGGTAATGAGAATCTTCATATGGTCTCAGTCAACCGTGAACCAACGCTGATTGTTCCCTAATCTTGCGTAGCCTGAGGGTTCTTATGAGCACCCGCAAACTCATCCTCTCGGCCATTGCCTGTGCATTGATCATCATCCTGGCTGGAGGCGCAAAAATCTTCCAGATGTCTCGCGACACAATCACGGTGGAAGTCTTTGCTCTTGGTACCGAACGCACATTGGCTGATATGACCGTCACCGTTGAAACGGTCTCCCAAAATGCCGATGCGACCATTGCTCACGTAACGATGGTCGGAGTGAAAGGTGCCGATGCGACAGAGGGCTGGCGGTTGTTGGCGGGGGGCACAGTGCTGTCGCCGATTGCTTTGCCGGTTGGCACGCTTGGTGTGCCCTGTGCCACTACGACAGTCGACGTTGTGACCTCATGTGACATGGCATTTCCTGCGTCTGAAGGGTCTGTGACAGTTGCGTACCTTCGAGCGGGCCTCCAATCTCAGTGGTCTCGCCAGTAGGAACGGCTACCGTTGTAGGGGAATACAACGGCGTATTCACGTGATTGGAGATAACCCCCATGGCTGAACCATTTGATCTCGTGGTCGTTGGCGGCGGACCTGGCGGATACGCGTCTGCGTTCTATGGCGCGTCAGCCGGCTTATCAGTGGCTCTTGTCGAAAAAGACACCATCGGTGGAACATGCCTGAACCGCGGTTGCATCCCCGCGAAAGCTTTTCTTGAAACCGCAGCAGCTCGACGCCATGTTGAGCATGCTGCCG
>JBAXUC010000236.1:0-1509 GCA_037129855.1 Actinomycetota bacterium
GACGAGGAATGAATGACGCGGATACACGTCAAGTTTTGGACGCTGTCGACCCATAACGGCATCTTCTACAGCTAGTGAATGCAGCGAAAACTTCTGTTGATAATCCTGAATCTCATCAACTTTGGGGTCAAGAAGTCCCACCCACGTGAATCCGCTACCGGGTTCGACTTCGTGAGTTCTCACACCATTGATATATGTCGCTGCATCTACTAACACATCGCCACTCTACATTGGGCGGAATGAACGAAGTAAGACTTCTTAATTCACGCGGCGTGAACAAAGGCCGTAACGGAGTCAGCAATCATTTGTACCGCAATCGCTGCAAGCAACATGCCCGCCACTCGAGCGAGTAACACCACGCCAGCCGGACGAATAATTTTCCGTACAAGTCCACTAAACCGCAATGTAAGTAGAGACACGGCGAGGGCGCATGCAATGGCTGCGACAACACTGAACCATTCAGCAGATCCTTCGGCTTTTCCAAAAAACACAATCGTGGCAACAATGGCACCAGGCCCAGCAAGTAATGGTGTTCCCAAAGGAACCATTGCAATAGAAGTGCGCTGCTCTGGCGAAGCCACTTCGTAATTGTCTTCGCTACTGCCTTTGCCATACAACAACTGCAAAGCTACGAGAAGAAGCAACAACCCACCAGCACCCTGCAATGCAGGAACAGAGACATTCAAGTAATCAAGAACTGTGCGTCCACCGACTGCGAAAAGTGAGATGACGAAGAATGCAGTTCCCACGGCCATAAATGCAGCTCTATGTCGTTCTTTGTCTGACAAACGTTGTGTGACTGCCAAAAAGATAGGCACGTTTCCGGGAGGATCGAGAATGACCAACATGGTCACAAGAACCTCACCAAATAAACGCATACGTTGAGGCTAGGTCGTTAGCGCAGTGCGTCGATGAACATGATGGCTGCAAAGACAAAGAAAGCAATCGATGATGCGATGCGCACAGTCTTAGCTTGCAATCGATCACCAAGGGCTTTGCCAACTGCAATAGCGAGACCATCGGCCACAACCATGCCAACTGTTGAGCCTGCCCACGTGCCTACAAGGCCTTCAGTAGTCGCAAGAGTGACAGTGGCAAGCATTGTCTTGTCGCCAAGTTCTGCCAAGAAGAACACGGTGCCAACAGCAATGACGATGTGCTTTGAAGAAACTTTGGTGCTCTCTTTGTCTTTTTCAGTTAGTTCATCACCACGTAAAGTCCAGATTCCGAAACCAACAAAAGCAATAGCGCCAACAATGCTGATGAGTTTTGTTGGCAATGCAGTGCCGATGACGCCGCCTAAAGCGACCGAGAAGAGATGTACGACGCCAGTTGCCAAGGTAATTGCAATCAGTACGGGCACAGTTTTATAGCGTGTTGCAAATGCAAGAGCCATGAGTTGGCTCTTATCACCGAGCTCAGCTACAAAAATAACTCCGAATGACAATAAGAATGCGTGCAGCATTATTTGTTGAGCTGCTGCATCTTTGTGGCGATGCGTGTGTGAGT
>JBAXUC010000237.1:0-1506 GCA_037129855.1 Actinomycetota bacterium
GTGCTGTACCACTGTATGTAGATCCGTGATCACCAGGCTGAAGAACTGATGCGATATCACGACGCGCCCAAAGAGCCCCAACAGGCATTCCGTTCCCCATCCCCTTCGCCATTGTCACGGCATCAGGCGAAATACCCGCATGTTCAAATCCGAACCACTTTCCGGTGCGGCAGAAACCTGTTTGCACTTCATCAATGATGAGCAAAAGTCCACGCTCTTTACATAGTTCTTGCACAGCCTGGAGGAACGCAGAATCAGCAGGAATGACTCCCCCTTCGCCTTGAATGGCTTCTAACATCACTGCGGCAACTGTTGGATCAATTTGTGCCCGTAGTGACTCAATGTCTCCGTATTCGCAATAGCGAAATCCATCTGGCATCGGCTGAAAGATTTCATGTTTTGCTGGTTGACCCGTGAGTGCCAATGCACCAAGCGTGCGGCCGTGAAAACTGCCATATGCAGTCACGATGGCATGACGACCACGACCACCAAACTTGCGAGCCAACTTGATAGCCGCTTCGTTTGCTTCAGCACCAGAGTTACAGAAGAACACTTGACCATCACCCGCGCCGGCATCACGCATAAGCCCGGAGATCTCAACAGCAGTCTTCGTTGCGACGGTATTGGCAAAGAAGTTCGATACGTGTACGAGCGTGTTGGCTTGGTCTGCGATGGCTTTAGCAATAACAGGATTCGCATGACCTAACGAAACAACTGCGATACCACTAAGAAAGTCGAGATACCTCTTTCCATCAACTGACCACAGTTGCGTTCCTTCGCCCCGCTCAAACATTTCAGCTGGAGCGCCGAAGACAGGAATGAATGGGCAATAGTCATTCCCCTGATTTGCTGCGATAGCAGTCGGATTTTCTAAAAATTGATGTGACATCAGTTGACTCCTGTAATCATCGTGCCGACGCCTTGATCGGTAAATAGTTCTAATAACAAAACATGCGCAATACGACCGTCAAGAATATGCGCACTCTTCACGCCACCTTTGACTGCCTGCATGCAGCTCTCAATTTTTGGAATCATTCCTCCAGAGATGGTTCCATCAGCGATGAGTGCACCAAGGTCCATAACTGAAATACGTTGAATCAGTGATGAAGCGTCATCGATGTCTTTGCGCAAACCAGCAATATCAGTGAGATAGATGATCTTTTCTGCACTGAGAGCTTCAGCAATAGCTCCGGCTGCTGTATCGGCATTGACGTTGTATGGCTGGCCGTGAACATCCACGCCAACGGTAGACAAAACAGGCACAAGGCCATCGGCCAACAAACCTTCAATGACATGGGTACGAACCCTTTCAATGTCACCGACAAATCCGAGAGCCGGATCACGAGGGATACATTGCAACGTCCGCCCATCTTCACCCGAGAGGCCTACGGCTACATTTCCATGCGTATTGATTGCACTAACGATTTGCGGATTGACTTGGCCATTCAGGACCATCTGCACCACTTCCATGGTGGCTGCATCAGTAACGCGCAGCCCATTAGAGAA
>JBAXUC010000024.1:0-16003 GCA_037129855.1 Actinomycetota bacterium
CCCACACGAGCAGCAATGTTGACCGGGCGTAATCATCACACAGTGCACATGGGTGGTATTCCCGAGGGTGCAAACGTGTTTCCTGGCTACGACAGCATTATTCCGAAGGAAGCAGCGAGTGTTGCGGAGATTCTGAAACAGTCCGGTTATTCCACCGGAGCATTCGGCAAATGGCACTTGGCGCCGATGTGGGAACAAACACTTGCGGGCCCATTTGATCGTTGGCCAACTGGTCTCGGGTTTGAACGTTTCTACGGCATCTTGAATGCTGAAGCATCGCAGTGGGAACCGCCGATGTTTGACCAGACCACGCCAGTCATGCCGTATGAGGGTCGCGACGATTATCACATGACAGAGGACATTGCAGACAAAGCAATCTCATGGATGAGAGTGCAGAAAGCATCACAACCAGAAAAACCATTCTTCACGTACATCGCAACTGGTGCGATGCATTGCCCGCATCATGTAGCCCCAGAGTGGATTGAAAAATTCAAGGGACAGTTTGATCAGGGATGGGACGTTCTGCGCCGAGAGATTTACGAACGTCAGTTGGCGCTCGGAGTTATTCCTGCTGGCACGAAACTGACGGAACGACCAGACGAAGTTCCGTCATGGGATGAATATCCTGATCGTTATAAGCCAGTCGCTTCTCGCTTGATGGAGGTGTTTGCGGGGTTCCTTGCACACACTGATGCACAAATTGGTCGAGTTCTAGATGCTGTTGAAGCAATGGGCGAAGCAGACAACACATTGTTTATGTACATCACTGGCGACAACGGGGCATCGGCTGAAGGCACTGTGCACGGAGCATGGAGTGCACCGTCATTTCAAAATGGAATTCCAGAGGATCCAGAGTGGCTCCTTGAGCACATGGATGATTTCGGAACTGCTCGATGCGAAAACCATTACAACTTGTCGTGGGCTTGGGCTCTTGATTCCCCGTTTCAATGGATGAAACAAGTGGCATCACATTTTGGTGGCACACGAAATGCAATGGCGGTTCAGTGGCCAGAGCGATTTACTGATGGTGGCGGACTTCGCACGCAGTTTCATCACGTCGTCGATGTCATGCCAACCCTTCTTGCTGCTGCTGGCGTGGAAATGCCAACATTGGTGAACGGACTGCAACAACTTCCGGTTGATGGCGTGTCGATGCTGTACGCAATGGATGGCAAAGACGGGCCGTCAACACGCACTACTCAATATTTTGAGATGTTCGGTAACCGTGCGATTTATCACGACGGCTGGATTGCATCGTGCTTTCATGGTCGAGTGCCATGGAACAGATTCGGAACAGTTCCGTTTGATGGCCCGCAAGAAAAGTGGGAGCTGTACAACATTGCAGAGGACTTCTCGCAAGGTGTTGATCTCTCTGCAGAATTTCCAGACAAACTCACTGAATTGCTGCAAGTGTTTGATGCTGAAGCGAAACGCAACAATGTGTATCCATTGCGTGAACCTGGCTCGACATTGGGAATGACAATAGTGCCGCCGGAGAATCTCGGTGGGTTGAAAAAAATGACATACACCGCTGATCACATTCGTATGCCAGAACGTTCAGTGGTGAACCTCAAGAATTGCTCGTTTCGTATCACTGCTGAAGTTGTTGTGCCTGTCGGTGGGTCGCGCGGGGTCATTGTGTGTCAGGGCGGCAATATGGCCGGATGGAGTTTATATATCGACGATGAAGGTCGGCCGGTGTATCACTACAACTGGATGGGGCACGATCACTTCGTTGCTACGTCTGCAATGCCTTTGGCACCAGGTCGCCACGAAGTCATTGTTGACTTTGTTTATGACGGCGGTTTCGGTGCAGGTGGTCACGCAGTCTTGTTGGTTGATGATTCTCCAGCGGCTCACACGCATGTTGAACGAAGCGTGCCCATTGTCTTTTCAATGAGTGGTGAATCATTTGATGTCGGCATGGATACAGGTGCACCGGTTGGTTTCTATCCGCACGTGTATCGATTTGAAGGCGACATTATTGGTGTCACTCTTGAACGACTCAGTGAGCCATCTCCTGAAATTGCTGCGTTAATTGTTGAAGGCGAATTCCGCGCCAGTTTGGCTACTCAATAGTTCGAACAACAGCTTCAGAGTGTCCGTGATGGTACGCATCAATTGCGCGTGCTTTATCAAACAGGTGTTGAGGCCGTGTAGCAATGTGGGCTGTTGCACTGCGAGGAGAGAACTCAAGGAATTGGCCGAGATTGTGACTTGACCAGTCGCGCTGTTCTGCATCGGTTCGGTTATCAACAAAACGACCAAAGGGGCCGAACATTGCGCCAGCCAATGGTGCAATGACAACGAGCAGTGATGCAGGATCTGCCAAATCAACGCTGACACCGGACCGAACACCACCGTCCACGTATCGTTTGCCGCCGACTATCTGCGGGGCGAGTAATCCCGGCACTGACGATGATGCAGCGACGAGGTCCGCTAATGGATAATCAGCCCCGGACAAGACAACACGTTTCATTCGTGGCAGTTCTGTCACGACAACACGTACATGACTTTCTGTAGCTTCGCCAAAGGCTTCACGAGCTGACGCTGCAAGCACTCCTGCGCGTGGGTTCGGAAAGGTCGGGACCACGAGGTGTACGAGGTCGTGAAAAGGGACAGAGAGGGCTGTTGCGGCAGCAGCCCATGATCCAGCAGACGTGCCAAGCATGGGGCACCCTGTGAGGTCGATGCCACGCTCACGCAGACCGTCAATCACTCCAAGGGCATAGCCAATACCGAACAGCCCACCACCACCGAAAACGCCAGCGAGAGGGGAGAGCGAGGAGGTTGTCACGTCTCCAGTCTCGCCGATGGGGTTGTACCGTATGCGCCATGGAGGCACGCATTCTCACTTGGAACTTGTGGTGGCAATTCGGCCCATGGCGTGATCGCCAAGAGGCGATTCTCACTACGTTGCGGAATGAAAATGCTGACATAGTTTTTTTGCAAGAAGTGTGGGCGCAAGAAGGCGGCCTCGATCAGGTGCAATGGCTTGCCGATGAACTCAACATGCATGTCGCTCGTACGGAAGGCCCCTGGTATGACAACGGTGTCAGTTTGGGAAATGCAATTCTGTCGCGCTGGCCGATTGTGTCGTGGGAAGTGCACCGACTTCCCGATGTAACGGGTGCTCCCAGTTATCGCCGTGCAGTCGTTGCACAACTCGAGACTCCGTACGGTCGATGGTGGACTGTGTGTACCCACCTTGATCACAAATTCGACTCGTCCGCAACACGCATTGCTCAATGTGAAGCACTCAGCGGCATTGTTGACCAACTTCGCAACGATCCTGAAGTCGATGTTCCAGTTCTCATGGCAGGAGATTTCAACTCGGTGCCTGACTCTGATGAAATTCGTATGTTGACCGGACGCAGTGCTCCTGCAGTGCCTGGACTTGTCTTTACAGATTTATGGGAAGTTGCTGGAGACGGCGCAGGGTTTACGTGGCGTCGCGATAATCCGTACATCGATGATTCAACATGGCCGAATCGTCGACTTGATTATCTCTTCGTGTCGTGGCCCCGTCCTCGACCTATTGGTAACCCATCACGAATTTGGCTTGCAGGAATTGATGCAGTTGGCGGCATTCAACCGAGTGATCACGCCGCAGTCGTTGCCGACATTTGCATGATTGCGGAATAGCGTTCGGTTTTTCCTACAACGCAAGCGAACCGCATCAACGTAAGTGTTCGGAAAATCGAACACTTTTTCGAAAGTCGGGTGCGGATTTCGTATGAATTTCCGAACAGCCCTGCTTCATGCACACATAGTGGTATGCGATTTCCACATGTCAGTGATGACAATCCGTTCAAAGTCTTGAGCCCTGGTGTTGAGAGTGATGTCTTGTGCATTTTGGGGCGCAGCCCAATGGAGCATTCGGCTTCCAACATTGCCGATCTCACCAATCGTTCTCGTAGTCAGGTGCATATGGTGCTGCAGCGATTGGTACAACAAGAACTAGTTCTACGGCGTGTGCTGGAACACTGGAGTGGCTACAGGCTGAATCCGCAGCACCCGTTAACCGAACATGTGAAGACAATTGCGCAATTACACATTGAGTCAGTTACCAGGAGCACTGAAGGCGCTTGATGCCGTTGATGAACGAGCTCTGCAGGTAAGCAGGTTCGCCCTCTGCGCGCAGGGTCGGTATGCGACGTGCGATTTCATTGAACATCACAGATACTTCACGACGCGCAAGGTTTGCACCCAAGCAGAAGTGAGGGCCGCCAGCACCGAAGCCAATTTGAGCAGGTGCAATTTCACGAGTGACATTGAATTCGTGTGGGTTGGCAAATATGCGTTCATCACGGTTTCCGGACGAATAGAACATCACAACCTTCTCGCCTTCGAGAATCTTTTGTCCATTGATTTCAGTGTCTTGCAGTGCAGTGCGACGGAAGTGAATCACTGGTGTAGCCATGCGAACGATCTCTTCAACCGCAGTGCGATTGTGTGTATCAAAGTCGTTGAACCAAATCTTCTTTTGGTCTGGGTTGTCAGTGAGCAACTTCATACCGTGAGTGATTGCATTGCGGGTTGTCTCGTTTCCGGCAACTACTAGCAAAATGAAAAACGAGCCGAACTCTTGAGCGGTGAGTGATTCGCCGTCCACTTCAGCTGCCATCATGACGCTCGTGATGTCATCGCGAGGGTTTGCTTTGCGGTCTTCGCCAAGTGCTTGTGCATACGCAAAGATTTCCATGCCAACAGTGATGAGGTCGTCGTATGACGTAACGAATTCCGGGTCACCAACGCCAAGGATGGTGTTTGTCCAACGGAAAATTTCTGAATGGTCTGACTCTGGGACGCCCATCATGTCGCAAATGATTTGCAATGGCATAGGGGCTGCTACTTGCTCAACGAAGTCACATGTGCGCTCAGAAAATTCCGATAGCAAACGGTCAACAACTTTTGCAGCACGAATCTTGACTAGGTCTTCCACGCGACCAATTTCACGCGGCCCAAAACCTTTTGCCACAATGCTGCGAAGGCGGAAATGTTTTGGGTCATCCATGTTGATCATTGAGCCGAAGAACTCGTTGAGCTCGACTGGCAGGTCGCCGATGTTTGAGCCTTGACCACTGCAGAACTGCGATGCGTTGCGACTGACATGCCAGATGTCGTCGTGGCGAGTGAGTGCTCGGTACCCACGGCCCGGAGGGAATGGGGAATCTTCCATGACGTACTCATCGAAGAATTGAAATGGCGCTTCGTCGCGCAGAGTCTTGAAGGCACCTTCACGCCAGTCGCGGGGCATGGCCCAGAACTCTTGCGAGGAAAGGTTGATATCGGCAAGTGAGACAACAGGGAAATCCATAAAGCCCGACCCTAATAGGCGGAAATAGCCTGTGCTCAGTTCGAGGACTGATTTTGGTTGCAAGTTGACTACTCTCGTGAGGTTGGTTCGATACGCGAACCACAAACAAGGGAGACCCCATGCCTGAAGCAGTTATTGTCGCCACAGCCCGCAGCCCAATTGGCCGCGCCAACAAGGGTTCGCTCAAGGACATGCGTCCTGACGATCTTGCAGCCCAGATTGTGCGTGCACTGATGGCCAAGGTTCCTCAAGTGAAGGGCTCAGACGTTGAAGACCTCATGATGGGAATCGGTCAGCCTGCAGGTGAAGGTGGATTCAACATCGGTCGTATGGTCGCAATTCTTGCTGGCCTTGATGATGTACCTGGAGTAACTGTCAACCGTTACTGCTCGTCATCGTTGCAGACCATTCGTATGGCTGCTCATGCCATTCGCGCCGGAGAGGGCGATTGTTTCATCGCTGCGGGTGTAGAGACAGTGAGCCGTTATGCATCAGGTGCAAGCGACTCAGCTCCAAACGCAATCTTCAAAGACCCATCAGTGCGCACACGTGCGCGCGCAGAGGGTGGAGCTGCAGTATGGACACCACCAACTGGATTGCCAGACGCATACATCGCTATGGGTCAGACCGCTGAGAACGTTGTTCAAGTCGAAGGCGTCACACGCGAAGAGATGGACCACTTTGGTGTTCGTTCACACAACTTGGCTGTTGCTCATCAAGAAAATGGTTTCTTCGAGCGCGAGATCACACCGATCACGCTTCCAGACGGCACTGTTGTCTCAAAAGATGACGGTCCTCGTGCAGGAACAACATACGAAGCAACATCACAGTTAAAGCCAGTGTTCCGTCCAGACGGTTCAGTCACCGCAGGAAACGCTTGCCCACTCAACGACGGTGCTGCAGCAGTACTTGTTATGAGCGACACACGCGCAAAGCAGTTGGGCCTTACTCCACTTGCACGCATTGTGTCATCAGGTGTTTCTGGCATTAACCCAGAGATCATGGGCCTTGGTCCAATTGAAGCATGCCGTCAAGCTCTCAAGCGCGCAGGCATGACAATCGATCAAATCGATCTTGTTGAAATCAACGAAGCATTTGCTGCACAGGTTCTTCCTTCAGCAAAGCACCTCGGAATTCCAATGGACAAGCTCAACATCCACGGTGGTGGAATTGCGCTTGGTCACCCATTCGGTATGACCGGTGCTCGCATCATGACAACCCTCATCAACGGTCTTCAGTGGGAAGACAAGACCTACGGCATGGAGTCCATGTGCGTCGGTGGTGGCCAGGGCATGGCAATGATCATTGAGCGCCTTAGCTAAATACTCAATAGCTAAATAATCAACTAAAGAATTGCGACTTAGGTCGTAGAACGCGAGTCGGCGGTGGTTCTCAACATGAGGGCCACCGCCGTTCCTGTTATTGCCATTAATCCGGCGGCAAAACCGAATGTGGCACCAGGGCCAAATGAGCCGTACAAAATCGGAGCAATCAAACTCATCAGTGTGGCGGCTAACAAATCTCCGCTACCCGTGAGTCCCTGAGCTGCACTTGCTCGCCCAAGGGGTGCGACAGAAGCAATCAGTGATTGAGTGGCTGGAATAGACAATGCACCAATGATGCCTTCGATTAGTGCAAAGCCCACAAGTACCCATGGAGAAGAAATATAACCATAGACAAGAACAAGTGGAATAGTCATGGCGATTCCAACGACAGTCATTTTTGAAGCACCACGTTTGTCGGCAAGGCGTCCACCTGCTGCCCCGAACATAATGAATGGAATTGTGTACAACAAAAATGTCATGCCCACCATGAAGTTATTGCCACCCTGGTCTGTGATGTAGCGATCCCACAAAGAGTCGTAGATGCCGACAGGAAGAAACAAAGTAAGAGATGCAAGCGCGGCTGCGCGGATTGGCTGTAAGCGGAGAAGTTCAATGCTTGGCTTGCGTGAGTCGTTGGTGGTGGGAAGTGATGGCAAATGTTTTGGCAGCACGACAACAAATGCAACCAAGGCAATGCATCCAAAGATAAGGAACGCACCACGCAAGCCCAATGGCGTGATGAGAAAAGCACCAATCAATGGTCCGCCTGTGAACCCAGCAAGTTCCACACCGCGAAGCCTTCCTAGGCGTTCTGCAGCACGCGATTTGTCGATGTTGGCGGCGATGGCTCTGATGGCTGGTCCACTTGTTCCAAGTGATGCACCCGACAACATGCGGGCAAGAACGAATACCCAGAGCGAACCGCCGAAGGCAAACAAGGTAGAGCCGCAGAACGCAAGAAGTAATGCGATGAGCACGAGGCGCTTCGGTTTTCCGCGATCGGCAAATGGTGCAAAGAACAACTGAACAATAAGTGATGCGAAAAAACCTGACGCTGCGATGAATCCAAGACCCGCGTTGCTGAAGTTGTACTTGTCTTGTAGGTCACTTAGTGCTGGAAAAATCATGCTGTTTGAGACGGTGACTGCAAATGCACAGGCCAGCAGAATACCGATGCCTATCGTGAACTTCGTGATGCCACGAGGCGCTTCAACTGAGGTCATGATTATCGGCCGAGACAGGAGAGAACTGCATCGTTGAATGCTGGCCAGTGTCCCATGCCCCACTCGTCAAATTCACGTTCTGCAGTCATGATGCACGCAACATCTGCAACAGGGTCAACCCACATGAACGTACCGATTCCCCCAAAGTGACCAAAGGTCGAAGAAGAGTTACGTGTTCCTGTCCAGTGTGGTGTTTTGTGTCCGCGTATTTCAACGCCAAGCCCCCATGGACACGGATCAAAACTTCCGAGGCCGGGAACAACACCTGCAAGATCAGGAAACGCTGGAGAAATCGCACGCATATATGTTTCAGGTGCAATCAAGGTAGGGGAGCGAAGTTCCTCTAAGAAAAGGACCATGTCGCTTACTGTTGAGTGCACGTCTTTTGCACACGAGCCTTCGAGTGCCGTGTCATGCATTCCGAGTGGAGCAAATACTGCGTCGTCAATGTATTCAACAAACGCGATTCCAGTTGAGTGTTCAACATGTTCTGCCAACATCTCAAACCCTGTGTTGGAATAGATGCGTTTGGTGCCTGGTCGACTAAGAGGTTTCACCCCGTCAAAGCCGTAACCGCCTGCATGAGCAAGTAAGTGCTCTACGGTGCAACCTGTTTGTCCCACAGTGTCAGAAAGCGAAATGCTGCCTTCTTCGATGGCAATGAGAATTGCCCAGGCGGTGAGAGGTTTACTGACTGACGCAAGACGTTGGCGCCTATCTTCATCGCCATGGAATTCGGTTCCACCTGCATGAATGATTGCGATGGATGATTCTGCAACGGGCCATGCATCAGCAAGGCCAAACGCCGAATCTAGAACTGACATGTCAGACTGCGTCGCGAATAAGTTCGGCTACTCGGAATGCAAGATCAAGTGATTGGCGAGCATTCAAGCGCGGGTCGCAGATTGTCTCATAGCGATCATCGAGATCATCATGAGTGAGATCATCTGTGCCGCCAGTGCATTCGGTAACATCGTCGCCGGTGAGTTCGATATGAATTCCACCTGGCCATGTGCCTTCAGCTTTGTGCGCACGAACGAAACCAGAAATCTCATCAACGATTGATTCGAAGTGGCGTGTCTTACGCCCGTTTGGTGCAGTAAATGTATTGCCATGCATTGGGTCACATGCCCACACAACAGGATGACCTGCATCACGCACTGCATGAAGCAATGGACGCAATGAATCTTCCACTTTGTCTGCACCCATTCGGCTAATCAGTGTGAGACGGCCAGGCACTTGGGCTGGGTTCAGTGCTTCGCACAATTCAAGAACAAATTCAGGAGAGGTGGTGGGGCCAACCTTGCAACCAATGGGGTTGCCAACGCCGCGAAGGAATTCAACATGTGCACCATCAAGCTGACGAGTGCGCTCGCCGATCCACAACATGTGTGCTGAGCAGTCGTACCACTGGCCAGTAAGAGAATCTTGGCGAGTCAGTGCTTCTTCGTAGCCGAGCAACAACGCTTCGTGGCTTGTGTAGACATCTACTTCGTGCAGTGATGAGTAGTTCTCTGTATCAATGCCACACGCACGCATGAAATCAAGTGCGCGCTCAATTTCTGCAGACAGGGCAACGTAGCGCTGGCCCTCTGGGCTTGAAGCGACGAATTCTTGCGTCCATGCGTTCACCCGATTCAGGTCAGCAAATCCGCCCTTTGTGAAAGCACGAAGAAGGTTCAGTGTGCTTGCCGACTGATGGTACGCCTGCACCATTCGTTGTGGGTCGGGGATTCGAGCTTCAGCGTTCGGGTGCACGTCATTGACAATGTGTCCGCGGAACGATGGCAATTCAAGATCACCAATTTTTTCAAACGGCGATGAGCGTGGTTTTGCAAACTGTCCTGCCATACGACCAACTTTGACAACAGGAACTCCCATTGAGTACGTGAGTACAACTGCCATCTGCAAGATGACGCGTAATTTTTCACGAATGTTGTTTGCGGAAAACTCTTCAAAACTTTCAGCGCAGTCGCCTGCTTGCAACAGGAATGCATTACCTGCGGCAACTTGGGCAAGTGATGCCTGCAATGAACGAGCCTCGCCAGCAAACACCAACGGTGGGAAGCCAGAAATTTGTGCAAGGGCGCGTTCGCGCGCTGCATCATCGGGCCATTGCGGCTGTTGTTCGGCAACACATGCTTGCCATGAAGAAGGAGTCCAGCTACGAGCCATAGTTTCCTAGCCTTGCGCTAAATGAGGGGTCAGCGCAATGGGAATTAAATAAGTGATTACTGTCAGACTGCGAGGATGCGCTCAGCATCATCACGCAAGCCTTCAACAGCACGACTCACGAGGCGACGAGCAGCTTCGGCTGTAACGCCCAAGTCTTCGCCGACTTCGCGGAAGCTCTTGCGCTCACCATCAAGAAGTCCAAAGCGGGCTTCAACGGCATAGCGGGCGCGATCATCGAGGGTGCCAAGAAGTTCGTCGAGAAGTTCGGTATCAACCATTGCCATAACGGCATCTTCAGGTGTTCCTTGGCCGTTAGCCATGAGGTCACCAAGAGTTGCATCGCCGTCGTCGCCCACGGTCTTGTCTAGAGAGACAGGAGTGGTGAGGCGGTGAAGCTCTGCGTTGCCGGCATCAAGTGTCTCGCCGTCGCCTGAGGCCTGGCGCAATGCTGCACGAAGGCTGGCGGAACGATCACCAGGAATACGGATGAGGCTTGCTTTTTGGTCAAGTGCGCGACCGATGGCCTGACGGATCCAGAAGGTTGCATAAGTAGAGAACTTGAAACCACGGCGCCAGTCGAACTTGTCAACTGCGTGCTCAAGACCAAGGTTTCCTTCTTGAATGAGGTCAAGAAGGTCCATGCCCTGTGGCAATGGATAACGACGTGCGATGGAGACCACAAGGCGCAGGTTCGAACGGATGAAACGATCCTTTGCTGTGGCTGCATTACGCAGGTCGCGGCGAAGGGCGGCTCCGCGCTCGCCAGCTTCAAGGCGTGTTGCGGCATCGCGGCCAGCTTCGATGGCCTTAGAGAGCTCGCGCTCGTCTTCAGCAGTAAGAAGGGCAACTTTGCCGATGTCGTTTAGATAGAGACCAATAGAGTCATTCATGATGCAGTGTTCAACCGTGTATTCGTAGGGCTTGTTCCCATGTGTTCCGTGATATCGGGCACATGAGACCAACAAGGAGGGGCTCCTAGTCGGGGGGAATTGGAGACATTACCAGCAGTGGGCGGTGTTTGCTAGAGCCAGAGCAATATTTTTTTCTCCGCAGGCAACTAGTACCTAATTCCTTCTACACTCGCCACGTGACTACTACTGTGCCTCGCCGATTGGGCATCCTCGGGGGGACCTTTGATCCGCCACACCTGGGTCATCGTGCCGCAGCCTTAGCTGTGCAAACCCAAGTGGGGCTTGATGAAATAGTTCTGATGGTGGCAAACGAGCCGTGGCAAAAAGTGGGAGACCGTCAGGTGTCGGCGGCACAGGTGCGGTGGGACATGACCGATGCCCTTGTTCAAGGAATATCCGGGTTACGGGCTGATGATCGAGAAATTCGTCGGGGCGGCCCCACATTTACGGTCGACACTCTGGAAGAAATCCTTTCCGACCAGCCAGACACCGAGATTTTTCTCATAGTGGGGGCCGACACGGCGGAGCGCTTAGAGACCTGGCATCGTGCCTCTGACGTAGTCGGGCTCTCTACGATCGTCATAGTGAATCGCGACGAAACCACCAATACGGCCCCAGGGTTTCTTCGTGATGCACGAGTGTTAAACGTGACGATGAATCCTGTCGATGTATCAAGTAGTGCCCTTCGTGAGGCAGTCGCACGTGGCGAGTCAATCGACGCAATGACATCGTCGTCGGTCGCATCAATCATTCGTGATTGTTCGTTATATGTGGGAACTCAATGACTGCGATTCCTGCACGTCGGCGTCGGCGCATGATCGCTGCCATGGTCACATCTGGGTTGTCTGTCATTGCGCTACCTAGTGGTTTATTTCTTGGGACAAACTCACTGCTTCATGCATCGGGTGGAAACAGTATTGATAGTCGAGGCACGATAGACATTCCGTCGTCGGTAGTTGAGATGCTGGCCGTTATCAATTCGCGCAACGAAGTTGCATCACTTGCGTTACTTGCCGTCACTCCCGAAGGAAAAGGCGGAACAATAGTCTCTATTCCTGTTGGTTCAATGGCTGATGTTGCAAAGACGGAACAGCCACGACGCGTTGCAGATTCCTACACAACTGGTGGACTGCAAGCGCTAAAGACTGATGTTGAGAACCTCCTGAACATCACCGTTGATTTTGCTGACGATATGACGGCTACTGAATTTGCGGTGGTGCTGGCAACTGTTGGTACTCAGCCTGTTGTGTTGCAACAGCCTGTTACCGACACCGATGCTGATGGCACTGCAATTGTTGTTCTTGAATCTGGTTCATCAACAGCGACGCCAGACCTTTTGGCAGCGGGGCTTGCATCATCTCAAACCGGAACGCCCGAGTCTGCACGCTTGCCTCAAGTGAGAGCATTATGGAATTCCATTGCCCGCGCTGGAGTTGCGACTCCTTCTGCAGAAGTCAGCGGATCAACGTCATCAATTTCACCTCTGGATACGAGTGTCTATACATCAACAGCAGCTTTTGTGAATGCGCTCCTGATGGGGGAAATCGATGTGTGGCAGTTCTCTTCGACGCTGTTTACCGATGATGTTCGTAATCCAAACAAAGTCGACCTATACGGACTTGACGGTGGTGAAGTTCTCATGGTGATGGCAAGTGTCGTGCCGAGCGCGCTGACTGTGACGTCCGCCAATATCGCTGTCATGGTTGATATTCCCTTCGCGAGCGCAGTAGTGGCCAAAGAAGTTGTCACACGTCTGGCTTTTTTGGGCGCCAATGTGGTGCTGATTCGTCAATCGCCTGATCTGGCTACCGAGCGCACCACGGTGTACTACAACGATTCCATTGCGAAAACGGAAGCTGAGACGTATCCAACACTTCTCGGACCATTGGAGTTCACGGAAAGCAAAGATGTCATCTCTGGGGTGAACCTCCGTATCGTCTTGGGTAACGATTTTGTTGCGTTCCTTGGCCAAGGGTCAGCGGCCAGCACATCGACCACCAGTACAACGGAGCCCACTTGACCGACACCACTAATACAGATGCTGCAGCTGCAGACCTCAACTCACTTGAATTGGCTGTCTTTATTGCCAGAGTGATTGATGAAAAGCAGGGTGAGAACACCATTGTTATTCCTGTTGGTCCAGTCGTTGGCATCACCGAATACTTCATCGTCACCAGCGCCTCAAACGTGCGGCTTGTTCGTGCAATCACTGACGCCGTGCTTAACAATGTTCGCGAAGCAGTTGGCAAAGGGCCGCTTCGCTCAGAGGGAACCCGCGAACAGCAGTGGGTTTTGATCGATTACGGCGACGTTGTCGTACATATTTTTATTGACGAAATGCGCCGGTTCTACGAAATTGAGCGTCTGTACAAAGACATCGTCCCGACGCCCTGGGCCTAACGGTGTGTAGAGTTATGACTTCCGGATACGGGGCTGTAGCTCAGTTGGCAGAGCGCTTGCATGGCATGCAAGAGGTCAGGGGTTCAATTCCCCTCAGCTCCACTACATGGTGTCTTTACTAGGCTTGCCGAAGATGGCAATTGACAATCAAGCAGTGGCGCAGCGCCAAGAAGTTCTCCGCTTGCGTGATGTTGAACTGGGTCAAATGGCTGAACGTGCCGCTGATGAATATCGCGCGCACCTGAACGAAGTGGTCAAACCTTATGAGTTTCCGTTCACCGCGCCGTTTGAAGATTTTTACCCGTCGTTCATTTACATGGACCCACATGACAGATCTCACGAGCTAAAATTATTGATCACCGTGATGGAGGTGGAAAAATTCTGCATTTTTGTTCCCGAATATTGTGTTATGTCCACGTCTCTCACCGAGATTCTTGAACAAGTTGATGATGCCGACTTTGCATACGCAGACTCGTTCCATTTTGACCCTGCCGACCCTTCACAATTCACGCATCAACTTCGGCCTGGTTGGTCACCTGAACGACTGCGTGGGCACTGTTATGTGGGCGATGTTGTGATTGCTACAAAGAAATTGGTGAAGAAGGCAGGTGGGAAGAAATTCCTATCCACACTCTCATCGCATGAACGTGCATTACGACTTAGCGAAATAGCAAAGTCGCCAACTCATGTCTCGGCACTGCTGTACGGATCGCCAATCGAGAGTCGAAATCCAGCAGTAGACCTGGAGGCGGTGAAATCGCATTGTCGACGCACTGGAATTGATGCGCAAGTCTCACTGTGTGCGGATGGTACAGCTGTAAAAGTGATTCGTAATCGTTCACGCAGGTCGTCGGTTTGTGCGATTATGCCGACGCGTGGGACCGAGGCAGATGTTTTTGGTCAACGGGTGGTAATGGCTGCTCATTCAATACAAAAGCTTCGCGAACGGTCGACATTTGGTGAAATCGAATTGATTGTTGTTGTCGACGCTGACACGCCTGCTTCTGCCATCGAGGAAATAACGAGGTCCGCTGAAGGCAATGTTTCATTCATTACATATGACAAACCGTTTAACTTTGCTGAAAAGATAAATATTGCAGCTGTTCAAACTAAAGCTGACTATCTCTTGTTCGTCAATGACGACACGGAAATCATTACGCCAGAAATAATTGAGACTTTGTTGTCCTATTTCGAAGACCCAACTGTTGGCATGGTGGCCCCAATGCTGAAATATGAAGAGGGAACAGTTCAGAGCGCCGGACATTTATTAAATCCGATCCCATTTGATCTGTATCGCGGAGCCGATATGCGGCGTGATGCCGCTTTCGGTATTTTGAATGTTGCTCGTGAAGTGTCTAGCGCGATTGCGGCTTTTTCATTCACTCCTCGCAAGTTGTTTGAATCGGCAGGAGGGCTCAGCGTTCTTTTCCCTGCTGACTACAACGACATTGACTACTGCCTGAAACTTGACATGCTCGGTTATCGCACGATCTTCACGCCGCACGCTGAGAGTTTTCATTTCGAATCAAAGACAAGAATTCCTGGTCAGAAATCTGAGTCAGTTGCGCTACTGGGTGAACGGTGGCAACACAAAATAGAGAACGACCAATACGGGAATCGGTATTTGCAACCATTTCAATCGTCATGGAAGTCGAATCACGATTCGGAGTGGTCAATGCGTGAAGCAATAGGCACAGAATCGTCTTCTTCGTGATTATTGACCTGCAACTTAATCAAGGGTCTGCGCAGTGGCCGCTGTTGCGTGACGCTGGCATTGCTGCAGAAGAAGCCGGGTTCAACACGTTGTGGAATCTTGACCATTTCTCGGGGTCAGCATTTGGTTCTGATTCCATGATGGAATGCTTTACTAGTCTGACAGCGTGGGCAACAACGACCTCAACGATTGGGCTTGGCACGTTGGTGGCAAACGTGATGAACCGTGAACCAGGGTTGCTGGCAAACATCGTGTCGTCAATTCAGCAGATGTCTGGTAATCGTTTGATATTGGGAATTGGTGCTGGAGCAGCACCGAATACCAATTTCAGTGCGGAACAAGATGCTCTCGGAATCTCACTATTGCCAAGGATGGCCGATCGGCATATTCGTCTTGCTGAAGTAGTGGACATTATGCGCTCGATATGGGCGAATGATCGCGAAGAACGCTTTGTAGGTTTTCCTCGTCCGGCAAAACAGCCACCAATAATCGTGGGCGTGAACAGCATGGCGCTAGCGATTCGGTCGGGGCAGATGACCGACGGAGTGAATACTCGTTTCAATCACCCAGAAAGAGCTGCGTTGCTTGCCGCTGGACGCGATGCCAGCGGTAACCGACCTGATTTTGATGTCTCAGTGTGGTCGTGGTTCAAGCCCGAATACGCAGACTCCGAGCACCCTTTTCAAAAGGAGTTGGCGGCTGAAGGCGTGACACGACTGATTATGTTCGAGCGAGGTGCTCCTGATGTCGCGGCCATTGCATCAACGGCACAGTATTTGCGTTAAGCGGAAGTTACTACGTAGTCAGGATTCGCTGATCGCCAACGGGCAGCCTTTGCAGTGATGTAGACAAAAATGGGAATAGCAAAGAAGTTCTGCGCCGAGACCATTGGGTCATGAACATAAAAGCCGTACAACAACCACGAGGTGCAGTTG
>JBAXUC010000025.1:0-15990 GCA_037129855.1 Actinomycetota bacterium
CAAAGAAGTACTCCTGCCACACCGACATGAGAGAATAAGACAATGTTTACCCCTCCGGAATACCTGTCGCCATCCTCTATTGGGCTGTTTCGTGATTGCCCCCAGAAGTTCAAGTTTTCATACATCGACAAAATCAAAGAACCACCGGCATGGCACCTGTATCTGGGTTCATTCGTTCATGAGGTTCTCGAGTACCTCTATAAAGAAGACGCCGAGAACCGCACTCACGAGACGTTGAAGTCCATTGCGGCCGATCGCTGGACCAATCACGAATGGGCCACCAAAGTTGAAGCTCTCGAAGAAAAACCAGGAACTCTTGCTGACTTCAAGCGTGCTGCTTTTGAATCAATGACAAACCTGTGGTCTTTAGAAGACCCTTCAAGCACTGAACTCGACGGCATGGAACACGAAGTCTTTGCATCTATTGATGGTGTTGCCATGAAGGGCTATATCGACCGCTTTATTTTTGCCGAAGACGGATCCGTAGTGATCTCTGATTACAAGACCGGAAAAATTCCAAACCCCAAATTCAAATCAGATGATGACAAGTTCTTTCAGTTGCTTGCATATGCCCTGATGCTCGAAGAATCAGACCAGGAATCAACGTCTCGAGTTGAGCTTCTATATCTCACACAAAAGGCCAAGCATGACCTCACGGTTACCCCAGTAAAACTCAACATTGCCCGCGGTGTCATTGTGGAGACTCGTGAAAATATTGAAGCATCATGTGCGACGGGTGAATTCCATTGCAATGTCACGACATTGTGTAACTGGTGCCACTACAAAAAGATTGGCATCTGCCCTGCACACGCAGGAAAGTAGTCACTCCACTGCTTCTGTCGGAAGCGTAAATGGTGAACCTGGGAAATGAAGCGCAATTGCTTCCCCATCAAGCCCTAATGCATTCATCTGTTCCACAGTGCGACGTCCGGTCAATGACCGCAATACATCCCAACGGCTAACAGAGGTATTTACCAATGCATCAAACAGCGGCGGATCACTGACCTCAATCAAGTTCAGAAAGAAACCGACACCTACATCAACAGCAATACTGTCTTTTCCTCCTGGTACACCCAGCGCACTGCGCATATCTTGTTCATGCGTCACCGCATCCATCACGAATTGAGAAATTATGGGTTGAGGAATGTGATGAAGAACGGCATCAATCTGCGGCGCACTTGCTTCGAATAGATCTGCCAATTCAGTCAACGTCAAATGACCATAACGCTCGACTTGGGCCTGAGTCCATGCATCAGATGCAACCCCCTCCATACGGCCAGCCAAAATATCTTCGGGCACTCCCACAAGATGGGCGGCCAATTGTCGAACAGTCCATGCAGGCGTGCACGGAACCACAATATTTCCCGATGATTCAGGCGTAGACCGCAAGAGGTCAATGACCCGAGCACGAAGTGCAATATATGAGACGGCGACTTGGTCAGTAGAAACAAGATGTTGCGACATGGAACTATGTTAGATGAGTATGTGGCACTCAATGTTTGATCTCAATCCGTCAATCCTCGAAAAGATTATTCGACCACTTGTTGTCTATCTCTTCCTTGTTGTTGCTATCCGAATTGGTGGACAACGAGAGATTGGTCAAAATAATGCCCTTCAACTTGTGTTACTGCTATCTGTTGCGAACGCAGTTCAGAACGGAATCATAGGAATTGACGATTCATTGACCGGAGCAGTTATCGGCGCCGTTACTCTCTTTCTAGCGAATGGCGTAATCGAAGTTCTTGCAAGTCGTAGCCTCCGTTTCCACAATATTGTTATTGGCCACCCCGTTGAACTTGTTTCGCTAGGCATAATCAAAACACGAACGCTCCGTCGGCAACGGTTGAATGTTGATGATGTGTTGCAGGCCTCATACGCTGCTGGCGCCTCTGGCGTCGAAGATGTTCAGCGAGCTGTTTTAAATGCCAATGGTGAGATCGTGATTACTTTGAAGAGCAGCCAGAGCGTCACAGATCAAATCAAGGAACTATCACTGAAGATCGACAAACTATTACTTCAGGGCAACAAGTAATCCACTAGTTTGGCAACCATGCCTAGTGCTTCCGTCACAAAATCGCGTCCTCACTATGCGTGGGTTATTTTCGTTGTTGCATTCATCACGCTGCTTGGTGCAGCTGGATTTCGTTCAACACCCGCAATCCTGATTGACCCATTACGTGAAGAATTCGGCTGGAGTCGAAGCATCATTGGTACCGCAGTCAGCATCAATATGTTGTTGTTCGGGCTCATGGGACCATTCGCTGCAGCACTACAACTGAAATACGGATTACGTCGTATCACTATTGGTGCACTTGCAGTTATTAGTCTCGGGGCACTCGGTACAACACAGATGACCGCACCATGGCACATGTACTTACTATGGGGTGCGGTAGTCGGAACTGGTTCTGGATGTATGGCATCAGTATTTGCGTCAACTGTTGCATCACGTTGGTTTGTCGCGCGACGCGGTCTCGTGACTGGTGCCCTTACTGCGGCATCAGCAAGTGGGCAATTGGTGTTTCTTCCACTTCTCACCCGGTTAGCTGATCACCACGGCTGGCGCTGGGTGGGCATCACCATCGCCTTGTGTGCGTTAGCGGTGATTCCTGTCGTTGCCCTATTTCTTCGCAACTCCCCATCTGACATTGGGCTTTTGCCATACGGGGCACCTGCGGATTACGTTGCACCAACACCGATCACTCGGCCGATCTCTGCAGCACTCGGCGCATTGAACGATGCGCGACACGATGGAATTTTCTGGCTGCTATGGGGATCATTCTTTGTCTGCGGACTTTCAACAAATGGATTAATTCAAACTCACTTTCTCTCAGCAGCTCATGATCATCAGGTTGCTGCAGTAACCGCAGCTGGTTATCTAGCGCTCATTGGTGGCTTCGATGTCATCGGCACTGTTGCCAGCGGTTGGTTTACCGACAAATACGACCCCGCAAAACTGTTGGTCTTCTACTACCTCTTACGCGGACTCAGCTTGATGGTCCTAGACCCCACGTTGACTCGCGGTGGCTTCGGTCTTGCTGGGTTCATGATGTTCTACGGTCTTGATTGGGTTGCAACCGTTCCGCCAACGGTTTCATTATGCGTAGAACGGTTCGGGGTACAGCGCGGTCCCCTTGTCTACGGATGGGTATTTGCAGGCCATCAAGTTGGTGCAGCAGTTGCAGCGTTTGGTGCCGGTTACCTACGTGATGCCACAGGTTCGTACCAATCAGCATTCTTCATTGCAGGCGTGGGTTGCCTACTCGCTGCGTATGGTTCATCTCGATTAACACGCTCGCGGGTAGTGGCGAATCACTCGTAAACGAGGCAACCGTCTTCAAGGTCGACAGTCGGCAGAACGTTTTTCTCCAAGGTGTAATTCTGGTCGTGCTTCCACTCTTGCTTGTCGCCTGACTTTGGCATGAGGTGTTGACTACGCATCAGGTAATTCGGATTGAAGTTATCCGGATCCATCCACGCACCAACCGGCATATCTGCGTCTTCAGGACGCAATTGCGGAGTAACGCTGTGTACTCCCTTTGCATCCATGTGCTTCAACAAGCGAGTAATGAAATCACCCATAATGTCAACACGCAAGGTCCAACTGGCACGGAAGTAACCAAATACCCACGCAAGGTTTGGTACACCCGTAAACATCATGCCGCGATATGTCACGGTGTCTGCCCAGTTAAGAGGCTTCCCATCAAGTTCAAATGGAATGTCACCAAGAACACTGAGGTGAAAGCCAGTAGCTGTCACAACAATGTCAGCGTCAATGACAGTGCCATCTTTGGTACGAACTCCGGTCGGCGTAAACGTTTCAATTTCATCGGTCGCCATTGACACTTTGCCTGATGTGATTCCAGCAAACAAGTCACCTTCTGGCACAAAAGCAATGCGCTGTTGCCACGGGCGATACTTCGGCGTGAAATGCTTCGCAATGTCATAACCCTCAGGCAACAATGGCTTGATTCCGTCAAGTAGCGCGTCCTTCACCATGTCCGGATATTGAAATGCCATGTCGGTAACAGCTTGGCCATCAAACAAAACCTTGCGGCGAACAATTTCGTGAATCCACTCTTCATCTATTTCAAGTTGGCGAAGAGTGTCCGCCAGATCATTTACATTTCGACCAGGGATGAAATACGTCGGTGAACGCTGCAACACGGTGATGTGTTCACAATCTGCTGCCATAGCTGGAACAAGAGTTGCAGCAGTTGCACCAGAGCCGATGACCAATACTTTTTTACCTTTGTAATCAAGATCTTTTGGCCATGTTTGTGGGTGCACAATTTGACCTTTGAATTGGTCCATACCTGGCCACTCTGGTGTGTATCCCTGTGAGTGCTTGTAATAGCCCTGGCACATCCATAAGAAATTGGCTGTCATCTGGAAGGTTTCGCCTTTGGCAAGGTTTGTAACGGTGACGGTCCAGCGCTTGTCACGACTGCTCCATGATGCTGCTGTGATTTCATGGCGATAGCGAATGTGTTTATCGATGTTGTTTTCAGAAATTACTTCTGCCATGTACTTCTTGATCTCTTCAGCACTTGCAATTGGTGCTGATGTCCACGGCTTGAAGCGATACCCGAATGTGTAGAGGTCACTGTCAGACCGAACACCTGGGTACGTATGCATATGCCAGGTGCCGCCGAATGTCTCGTACTTTTCCAAAATGGCATACGACTTATTCGGAGCCTGCTCTTGCAAGTGATACGCAGAGCCGACACCTGAAATTCCGGCGCCGACAATCAGTACGTCTACGTGCTCGGTTTTCCCTGCGGTTGGGGCGTTGATGGTGTCTGCCTGAGTCATGGGGCCTCCTCGATTGGCGTCTCCTTATTGTAGGTTCCTGTCCCTCTCAGGTGAATAGTCCTACTTGGCATCAGACCGCTTAACAATCGCGCAAGCGCAGCCCACTATGCTGAGCAATGAACGGGGGTTCTGATGTTCGACCTACTTATTCGCGGGGGCACAGTTGTTGATGGCACTGGAGCAATGGCTCGTATTGCCGACGTAGCTGTCACGAACGGTCGCATTGTGCGAGTTGCAGCAACCATCGTGGGTGAAGCTGCAGAAGAAATCGATGCCACCGGAAAACTTGTCACACCTGGCTTTATCGATATTCACACTCATTACGACGGCCAAATCAGTTGGGACACCTTGCTTGAACCATCTAGTGGTCACGGCGTCACCACTGTTGTCGTCGGTAACTGTGGCGTTGGTTTTGCACCCGTACGCCCTGGCCGCGAAGAGTGGCTAGTGCAATTAATGGAAGGCGTGGAAGATATTCCTGGCACTGCGCTTCATGAAGGCATCAATTGGGAGTGGGAAACATTCCCTGAATACCTCGACGCTATTGATTCACGGAATTATTCCATGGACATTGCTGCATATGTTCCGCATGGTGCAGTGCGCGGATACGTCATGGGTGACCGTGGCGCGCGTAACGAAGACGCGACACCACAAGACATTGCGGAAATGGCAGCCATCGTGCGCGAAGCACGCGAAGCCGGTGCAGTTGGTTTCTCCACCAGTCGCACCATGGGACACAAGGCAAGAGATGGCCAACCAGTTCCCGGAACATTTGCAAGTAGCACTGAACTCAACGCACTAGCCGATGCCTTGATTGCTGGTGGTGGTGGCATTTTTGAAATTGCTCCCGAGGTTTTGCCCGATGGTGGTGACCAACCCACAATGGGAATGACTGAAGAATTGCAATGGATGGGCGACCTTGCGTTGCGCACAGATTTGAAAGTCACGTATCTCTTGCTGCAATACGCCACCATGCCAGACACTTGGAAACAAGCTCTTGACTATTCCTCGATGATTTTGGAAAAGGGCGGATACCTGCGTCCACAAGTTGCAGCGCGCCCCTTCGGAATGATGGTGTGCTGGGCTGCGTATCACCCATTTGCAAAGCGTCCGACATTTATTTCACTTGCAGCGTCATTATCGCTTGCTGACCTTCGCACCGAGTTGGCAAAACCATCAGTACGCGCACAGATTTTGTCAGAACCTGATGAATCAGTGAACACCGCAGTGCAGTTTGATGGCCTCGCGACAGCACTCGGCATGATCCCCCACCTGGTGTACGCCATGGGCGACAACGTGGATTACGAACCAACTCCGGCAATGTCAGTCAAGGCACTAGCCGACGCAGCCGGCGTTTCAACGTTTGAGATGGCGTACGACTTACTGAATGAAAACGGCGGAACTGCGTCTCTGATGTTCCCCACGTTGAACTATGTCGGCGAAAATCATGACGTCATTTATGAAATGCTCACCCACCCCGCGGCTATCAATGGCCTTAGTGACGGTGGCGCACATGTCCGCATGATCTGTGATGCTTCAATACCTACCTATTTGTTGACTCACTGGGCACGCGACCGTGATCGCGGACCAAAACTCAGCATTGAAGAAGCAGTTCGTATTCAAACAACTGCTACCGCCGAAGTAATTGGCCTTTCTGATCGCGGGCAAGTCGCAGAAGGAATGCGCGCAGACATCAATGTCATCGACTTTGAGAACTTGCGGCTCAATGCACCTCATGCAGAGAACGACCTGCCAGCTGGTGGTCGTCGACTTCTGCAATCCGCCGATGGCTATGTGGCCACAATCGTGAACGGTGCCGTGACTCGTCGTAATGGTGTCGACACAGGAGCTCGTCCAGGTCGACTGGTTCGCGCCTAAACGTCTATTCGTTCTATCTGTCGCACTTCTTTTGAAAGAAGCGGCAATGACGTTGCCAGAGCAATAATTACTCCAACAACGACCAATGCTTTTGGTGCACCCACAAGGCGAGTGAACGGGCCCGCGATGAACAGACCGACAGGCGCAAATACCAAGGACCCAAACGCATCATATGAACTAACTCGAGATAACGATTCGTCTGGAACATGAGTCTGAAGAGTTGTCATCCAATTTGCAAACATTAAATCCATAGCAACACCTGTGGCCAGTGCCGCAATAAATAACACCCACACCGGTAATGGCACAGCTAGTGCAAAGAGCCATAACGCTGCAACGGGGCACACGCCAACACCAAGTAGAAGTGGTCTGCGTGGGCGAAGTTTCAAAGCCAGAATTGTTCCGACAATTGCGCCGATACCAAAACCGAACATCATGATGCCCATGTCTTTTGCTCCACCCATGGCTTCCTTGACTTGCACCGGAGCTAACACACCAAGAAATCCTTCAAATCCCATGTGGAAAAAGGAAAAAGCTACAACTACATACACAATCCACTTGCGCGAGGAAAATTCAACCCAACCCTCGCGAAGTTGAGTAAAGACATTGTCACGCGTCTCCCCTTCTTCAAGCACGTTGCTAGGGGGAACTTTCATGCGAACAACGAGAACACCAGCTATTAAGAATGTCACCGCATCAATTAGCAATCCCCATCCGGCTCCAGCAGACGACACAACAATTCCCGCAACACTTGCACCGAGCGTGTAACCCAGATTCGAACCAATTCCTAATATGGAATTTCCTGCTTGTAGCAATTGTGTCGGGACAATCAAAGGCATAATGCCGCTGAACGCTGGCCACCACAGGGCGTTGAGAATTCCGAATATGAAACTGTTGAAGCACAAAAGTGGAATCGATGCGTGACCAGAGATAAAAGCAAATGCACTAATTGCTACAAAAACACTGCCGATAATGTCAGTGAGTCCCACTAAGCGGGTTCGACCAAATCTGTCTGCTGCTACCCCGCCCACCAACATAAATAGCACCAACGGAATCATGTGGGCGGTGGTGACATAACTCAATGAGCCAGCATCAGCACCTGGCAAAGACAACACGCCAAAGGCAAGTGCAATGGGCGTAATTCCGTTGCCAAAGTTGCTGATAACCCGTGCGATAAGAAGATGACGAAACTCATTGATTTTCCAGAGTTCAGATAACTCTTTTGTCAACTTTGCATTTGTAGCCACGCGACCACGATAGTTCAGATTTAGTTTTTGCTTGAGTTTTGTATCTCGCGGAACTTAAGGAAACGGCCAACAAAATCAGTTGTTTGTTCGTCTGACCATTCCAATTTTCCCCAACCAGCAAGTTGTGTGCAGCGTTCGAAGTGCTGGTGCACCGATGCGGGAAGTTCGCCGGTGAGACCCAGACGACGTAGGCCGTCAAGACGCGTGTACGCACCAGCCATAATTGCTTCGGCAAGTGTTGGAGCATCCCCTGCAAGCCATGGCGAATTCTGGAGCCACTGATCAAGAGTTTCCATAGCCTTCATAAAGGCCACGCTTGATTCTTGAATGAGTGCTGGGTCAGTTCCGTAATACACACCAATCATGGGTCGGTACACGTACTTGTTCATCCACTCGACTCGTTCACGCACCACTGCTTGTGCAGTATCGCCCACTGGCAATAACGACGAGTCCGAAAACTTCTTTTCTAACCATTCAAGAATCGGAATGGAATCAGCAAGGTATTCGCCATCAATTTTCACCATTGGCACTTCTAGTTTCGGACTATGTGCAATGAATTCCTCTGGCACCACAAACCCCTTTGGGCGCACAGCGCGCGGCGGAACATCAACGACTGTGTACTCAATACCGCGTTGGGCAAGTGCAAATTCAACGCGAACCGAAAATGGGCAGATCCAGTGACCAAACAGAGTGACAGTAGGCGCGCTCATGACGTGAACAGAATCTCGCAACCAGTACCGGACAACAATGCATCGACGTCACGGCGATCATTAACCGAAAGCTTTGCGTACTCTTCACGAATCCACTTCAAGCATTTGCGCTGATACACAAAAGTTCCTTGGCTATACGGATGACCGTCAATCACACATGAGAAAGTCTCTGCCCCTGCTTCCATTGCAGCTTCGTTTGCTAGCAAGAACGGCGCATAGGTGCGACCAATCTCTGGCAACAATGCAAGAACTGTTGGCTGAATGGCATCGCGTGTTACCCAGCCCTTGCCACCGTCAACGTCCCACCATGACAAGTCATCAGTACGATCCACCCAGTTCACCATGCGCGGAGCACGTTCAATCCCGATGCGCACAGACTCAGGATCCCAACGTAATAGTTCGGTCATTTGACCAAACAGAGCAAAGTCTCCACGTCCTGGTCGATTACCTAAGAGAAACGGTGCGACTTCAAGATGAGCCTGCATCATGTCGAGCAAGCGATGGTACGACTCTTCAATTGCTGGCTTGTTCTCTTCAGTCGACCCCACCAATGCACGCCGACTAATTTGCCGTTCAGCGATGTATTTGCTTCCTCGTGCCAACGTTTCGGCTGGCATCTGTTGATCACCATCAAGTGGCAATAGCTTTCCAGCCTTATCAATGGCGTCGCTGTAATACCAGCGATAGTGATACATCTGCTTCGTCACCCACTCGTCTGCATAATCCTCAAGCAAGTAATCAATAAACGCGACAACAGCATCTGTTGGCACAAGACTGCGCTCTGAATACATTCCCTCAAGGCGCATGATGAGCGGGCTTGAGTCAATCATTGTGTCTGTGTATGCACCGGTTGCATCAGGGAATGCGATTGCAGGAATGAGAGGAAACGGTGGCAGGTCATCCCATTTGGAATTAGCCGGTACCCACTTGAAGGGAATCTGTCGGTAGCGCAATACCGCGCGCATCTTCAACGAATACGGCGAACCCAAGGCGCCTCTAATTCTCAGTGGAAATACTTGCTGCGATGCCATGACCGTCTCCCTTGTTCACCAAATTGTATGCGAGGGTGAACCCTCCATTTGCTAGTCAGACAGAATGCAATGAACTCGGTAGAACAGGTGGCTATTAGTGACTGGGAGCCCCTGTGGGGGCACCAACAGATGGCGAAACGTACGTTGGCTTGAAGAGAAATATGAAGCAGAGACCGCCAAGTGCAATACACACTGAAGCGACTACCAACGGCTGACTAGATGTAACGCTTGTGGTGATGTACCCCACCAAGATTGAGGCAGGTACTTGCGCAAGGCTCTGCACACTTGAGTAAATACCCATGGCCTGACCCTGTTGTCCTGGTTCAGCAGAGCGACTAATAAGGCTTGTCATGTTTGCCATTGTGAGGCCGTTAAACGCGGTGAAGAACGGAATGACTAAGTACAAGCCAAACGAGAACGACGTGGGAACTGCAAAGTACAACAACATCATTGCGGCATTACCAAACAAGCTGAAGCGAAGAACTGAGTAATCTGACAACTTCTTTGACACACGGGCAACAAGTACTGCTTGTGAGAAAGCAATAAACAATCCGACAATTGCGAAATAGTCTCCGGTTTTTGATGGGCCAAAATTGAAGTTGTTTCGAAGGTAGATACCAAAAAATGTGGTGAAGAATGTAAAGCCCATGCTGAACAAAAAGCCGGAAATCAATATCGAGCGAAGTCGATCTGATTTGAAACCAATAATCACATTCGTAATAGCTTGTGCCGCGTTCAACTTGCCAGCGTGAAACTTCTCTTTCAAGGTCTCAGGGAATGTTGTTAGCACTGCTATGCAGTTCAACATCGCGATAATTGCTGCAAACCAGAACGGCGTTGTTGCCCCGAACCAGCCCGGCGTATCGAAGAGGCCGTAGAAACTGACGTGAGGTGAACTAAGTTTTCCACCAAGGTACGGACCAACAATAAACCCAAGACCGAATGCAGCCCCCAGTGCACCGAAATTCTTTGCGCGATTCTCATTAGTACTGATGTCACCAATCGCAGCATTAGCTACAGCCAAGTTGCCACCAGTGAAACCATCAAGTGCTCGCCCTGCAAACAACAGTGGAATATTCGCCGTACTAATTCCGATAGCGAATAACACATAGCCAATGGATGTTCCGAAAATGGAGAGGGCCAAAATCGGACGGCGACCAAACCTGTCGGACAATTGCCCGAGGATTGGTGACGCAATGAATGTGCAGAAAGGATAAATCGCCTGGAGCCATCCAAGCATTATGAGACCTTGGGTGAATGACCATGACTCGGGAGTCACACGAAACGGTGAACCAATACCAATAAGAAGTGGGAACACCGGAATAAGAATTCCAAAGCCAACAAGATCAATAAAAACTGTGGTGAAAATTGCCAGAAGAGGGTTACGACGCATTCCCCAATCGTAGTCAGGCGAAGTGGTGAATTGCTTCAATCAACACATCGAATGCTGTTACCGCATCTACATTCCACACCACATCACAATTTGGGGTCACGGGAGTCTTGTACTGGCGCTTATCTATCAATGTCATTCCACGGGTGTGTTCACCGCGCAACTCAATATCAACGCGAAGTGGCGCAATAGTGAATAAATGGGGATGCGTCAGCGCCAGCACCGCGCATGGGTCATGCACCGCTGCTCCAGTCATATCGAGATGTGAATTGATATATGACTTCGAATAAAAGGCCAACAAGTCAGCGAGCGCACTTGGTAACTGACCAGGAATCTCACGAATAGCTGCGAGACGTGCTGGAGTGGCTTGAAATTGATGAGTGACATCAAGTCCGCTCATCATCAATTTCCCGCCATAACGAAACACTATGTCTGCAGCTTCGGGGTCTGCCCACACATTGAACTCAGCTGCCGCAGTCACATTTCCAAATGTGCCCCCACCCATCAGTGAAATGCCAGCAATTCGAGAACCCAGATCAGGTGCTGCACGAAGCGCCAGTGCAATGTTTGTCAACGGACCAATTGGAACAAGCCAGACTCCTTCAGTGGTTCGACACGTTTCGATAATGAACTCGACTGCGTTTTCGCTATCAGGACCGCGCGAGGGTTCAGGCAAATCAGCTCCATCAAGTCCACTCTGTCCGTGAACATGTTGAGCAGTATGCGGAGGCGCAACCAATGGTCGATCCGCGCCTGAATGAACTGGCAATTGTGAACCAATGAGGTCGAGAATTATTCGTGCATTTCGTGTGGTTGACGACAACGGTGCATTCCCTGCGACAGTTGTGACACCTAGTAAATCAGCGTGTCGGGCAGCAACAACTATTGCCATTGCGTCGTCATGGCCCGGATCACAGTCAACAATCATCTTTATTTTCGCCGTCATGTAGCAGACCTTAGTGCCGATATGCGAGAGTTCATAGATGGGAGATTCCACCGAATTCGATGTCGTGGTGGTGGGTAGTTGCAACCTCGACCTTTTCAGCACCACAGATCATCTCCCCTCTCCCGGAGAAACTCTTCGTGCCGTTACCTATGCAGAACATGCCGGCGGCAAAGGCCTTAATCAAGCTGTGGCATGTGCCCGCATGGGTGCACGTGTTGCATTTATCGGATGCGTCGGAAATGACAGTGCCGGCACAATGTTGAGAGAGTTACTCGAGTCCGAAGGCATCGATACAACTCAACTGAGAACAGTTGATGCGCCAACTGGTCGAGCGTTCATCACCGTAGATGCAAATGGCGAAAACACGATCATCATTGTGGCCGGCGCAAATGCGCATCTTGGTGACTCTGCAATCACAATCCCTCGTACAAAAGTGTCACTCACGCAGTTAGAGATACCACTTCCTGTTGTTACCGATGTACTAACTCAAGCACGCCTACAAACGTCTGTAACAGTTCTAAATCCTGCTCCTGCAACTCAGCTCTCTACAGAACTCTTGTCGCTCTGCGATATTGCAGTACCAAACGAGACGGAATCCGCAGCATTGGGCGGAACTCAGGTCCTACTTGGTGCCGGAGTCGCAACAGTCATCACCACATTGGGTGAACAAGGCGCTGAAATATCAGACGCCACTTCAACGACTCCTATTGCCCCATACAAAGTCGATGCCATTGACACCGTTGGTGCAGGAGACGCATTCGTCGGTGCACTATGTGCAGAAATAGCACGGGGCGCAGATATACAAAGTGCCGTACAAATTGCTTCTATTGCTGGCGCGTTAGCAACAACTATTCCTGGCGCTGTCCCTTCACTGCCTCACCGTGCAGCGGTTATGTCGCTCTACGCGGACTGAAGAAACTCAACCCAGTTGCCATCTGGGTCTTCCACTATGGAGATACTGATTCCTGTACGAATTTCGCGCGGGGGTACAACAACTTTGTATCCAGCTGTTCCACACGCTGTAGTGATTTCTTCGAGATTGCTCACACTTAATGTGAAGTAGCGATAACCGCATGCACCTGTGATGCCACCGCCTGCTGCTTTTGCAGGATCATTATTGGCCTTTACCAACTTCAACAAAGTTGTGCCAGCCAATACTCGGTACATCGTTCCGCCGCCTGGCATTGGCATTTCGCCTTCAAATGAGAAACCAAGAGTGTCGCGATAAAAAGCCAACGAAGCATCTGCATCGCACACAACGATGCCAAGGTCGATGGAGTCTTTAGTGAGAATTGCTTTTGTCATGAACTGAACACTAGCAATGCCCTAGAACTGAACTCGCACGTTCCATAAATCGGGAAATACAGGATTAAACAACGTATCAATGAGGTACTTAGCGCCTGAAGATCCACCAGTTCCCATCTTCATGCCAATGGTGCGTTCCACCATCTTCACATGGCGATAACGCCACTCTTGCAAACCTTCGTCAATATCAACAAGCCTTTCCAACAACAGCGCCGCCTCTGGGTCATTGCGATAAGCAGCAATCAATGCTTGTTGGACCTCATCATGTGCCGCATACGGCGCGCTCACATCTCGATTCAAAATATCACGAGGAATATGGTGCGATCGAAGTTCTAAATATCGCAGAACCGAATCCCACAACGATGGTCGCGACATCGCCGAAGAAATTCTTTTATGCATGTCGCTAGCGGGAGGATAATGGGCGACCATCGATGAATCACGCCGACCAAGAACTGCTTCAATTTCTCGAAATTGCCCCGACTGAAAACCACTCGCTGCCTCAAGTCGATCACGAAAAGTATTGAACTGCAAGGGTGTCATTGTTTCCAAAATGTCGACTTGACCAACGAGCACTTTCAGAATTGTTCGCACACGTCCTAACGCAGCAAGAACTGGGTGCGTGAGACCCTGTATCAATAATTCCTGAGCACGTGCCATCTCGTGAAGTATCGATTTGAACCACAGTTCATAACTCTGATGGATAACAATGAACAACAATTCATCATGTTCTGGGTTATCAGACAAAGGAGTCTGCAATGACAACAGTTCATCGACTCGCAAATACGACGAGTACGTAGTGGAGGATTGAAATGTTGAGGCATCATCGCCGGAATTCTGTGTCACAGCATAATGGTAGGCGAAGAATCAACACCAATAGTCAAGAGACTATTTGCCTTGCCAATTAGGTGCGCGCTTCTCGGCAAATGCACGAGGGCCTTCTTTTGCGTCTTCACTGCTGAACACTGAACGCTGAAGTTGACCAAGCAACGCTGGGTTGCCATCACCAATCTCATCGAGCATCAGTTGCTTAGTTGCTTGCACCGCAAGTGGCCCATTCACCGTGATGCGGGCAGCAAGTGCCAATGCAGCTTCTCGTAACTCAGCAGCCGGTACAACCTGATTAATTAGCCCCAGTTCTTTTGCACGTGCAGCATCGATTGGGTCGCCCGTTAATCCCATTTCCATGGCGACTGCCAACGGAATACGAGCTGGCAAACGCACGCCACCACCAGCAGCGAAGAGTCCACGCTTTACTTCCGGAATTCCAAAACGTGCAGTCTCGATAGAAACAATCAAGTCGCACAACATGACAACTTCAAAACCACCGGCAAGAGCGTGACCATTCACTGCCGCAATCAATGGCTTAGTGCAATTTCGCAATGCCGTGAAGCCCATACCGATTTTTGCAAGATCTTCACCAGCAGCAAATGCCTTCAAGTCCATACCCGCACAGAAAATCTTTTCGCCAGCGCCAGTTACGACAATGGCACGCACTTCTGGGTTTGTTGCCGCATCAGACAATGCATTGGAAAGGCCTTCGCTGAGTGCGCCATTGAGTGAATTTCCTGCTTCAGGACGATTCAGAGTGATGAGAAGAATGTTGTTGGTGAGTTCTGTGAGAATTTCCATGATGTACCTCCGGTTGGGATATAAGCCTTGCATACCTCTATATAGCGGGTCTATTCCAACAACTTGACGCTGTAATTATTGGTCTACCGTAAGGCCATGGGGCAATTCACATCAGACCTTGAGTCATTGAAATCACACGCGGTTCCGCAGTGGTACGACGGTGCGAAATTCGGCATCTTTGTCCATTGGTTTGTATCCACCATCCCCGCATTTGCCCCGGTGTCTGATGACCCGTTCACCCTGGCTGCCGAGAAAGGTGAACGCGAAGCATTCACTGAAAGTCCGTACTCCGAGTGGTACTGGAACTCACTACAAACCCCCGGCTCTCCTGCGGCATTGCACCACGCAGAAGAATACGGTGATCAACCATACGAAGATTTTGTCCCGCAATTTTTTGAAGCATCACAAGGATGGCAGCCAGAGCGGTGGGGTGAACTATTCGCTGCTTCAGGTGCCAAGTATTGCGTGATGGGTACCAAGCACCACGATGGCGTTCTGTTGTGGCCAAGCAAAACACCGAATCCACACAAAGGTCCGCAATGGACGTCCACTCGAGACATTGTGGGCGAATGTGCTGAAGCAGTTCGTTCACATGGCCTACGACTAGGGCTGTATTACTCCGGAGGCATTGACTGGACATTTCAAGGGCTTGGTATCGATGGGTGGGCTTCGTTATACGGCGCTATCCCCCAAGATGACACATACCACGCATATGTCGATGCGCATTACCGCGAACTCATCAGCCGATACGCCCCAGATGTTCTGTGGAACGACATTGGGTATCCGGGTTTTGGTGCAGGCGCAGCAGACCTCTTTGCACACTTCTACAACACAAACCCAGAAGGTGTCGTTAACGACCGCTTTGATTTTCTTGGTGTAATGCAAGGAAAGGCCCACGCCGACTTTGTAACACCTGAGTACACCACTACCCCACCTCTTGAAGGAAAGAAATTCGAAGTATGTCGTGGTATCGGCACAAGCTTTGGTTACAACGAACAAGAAGATGATTCGTCCTATGCATCATCGACTGAACTAATTCATATGC
>JBAXUC010000026.1:0-15513 GCA_037129855.1 Actinomycetota bacterium
ACACCACCCTCTCAAGGTGGCGGCACGGGTTCGAATCCCGTTGGGGCTGCCAATTGATGTATTAGTTTTTGTAGATGCAAAAAGCTAAAACCTTTCAGATTTTGTTCAATAAATTTCGCTTGGCGGTGCTGGCCCTTCCGGCTGTTGCAGCGGTGCTTGTGCTTCGGTATGTCTTGCGCGAAGTGTTCGATATCGGCGAAGTGGCCACCTTCAGTGAGGTTGGGTCGGTCATTACCGGCGTCACCTTGATTCTTGGTTTCATGCTCGGTGGAGTTCTTTCTGATTACAAAGAATCAGAGAAATTGCCCGCTTCTGTTGCAGTTGCCCTTGCCGGATTTCATTCCACTGCATATTCTGGTTTGTTGGCAAAGGATCTTGACGTCTCGCTCATTGACGTACGTATTCAAAAAGCGGCAAATGCGATTACTGGGTGGTTTGTTGGAAACAATTCAGAAGAAGAGATGTGGAATTCACTGACAGATTTGCCTGCGCTAATTGTTGATCTTGAAAAAGCAGGAATGGCGACACATTATGTTGGTCGTTTGTTACTGCTCAATGGCGAACTGCAAGCAACATTGAATAGAGTTTCAGTGGTTCGTAACACGTCATTTGTTCAATCTGGTTATGTATTGATGTCGATATTGGTGCTGGTGCTACAAGGTTCTCTTGCCATTGTGAGCTTTCCGTCGTCGATCATGTCGTGGATTGCGCCGTCAGTTCTTAGTCTCGCCTACGCCTACTTGTGGCTACTAGTGCGCGATCTTGATAATCCATTTGGCCACAGTGAGAATGACGGCAAGGGCAGCGGGGCCGACGTTGATATCACGCCATTGCTCAGTGCAGTTCGGGCGCTCAACTCGTTCTAGCACACTACGCTTTACACCCTTGGATGCTAGATACAATGAAGTAATGAAAAGGGTTCGAGCAATGTGGTTGCTTTTTCCCGTCGTCGTATTGAGCGCAACTGTGTGGAGTGCACCGGCTGATGCTGCAATGCGCGCTACTCCTAAAGGTGTCAACGGAATTTTGCGCAAACTTGCATCAAACGATGGCCATTTTGAAGCTGCAGGTAATTCAGTGTGGGCAATTAACACCGGTTCTAGCCTCACGCCTGTTGATGAGTCTGCAGTCGTAGACAGAGTCAGTGGATCGGTTCTTGAATTTCCAACAGCCTTAGGGGAGGAAGTCTCGGCTCGCTCGATGTCATCCGCAGTTGAAGTGAGACAGCCCGTAAAAGCATCCGGAGTATTGGCCTCCCGAAGCGTGACAGTGATTCCATTGCAGTGGGCTGGTGCAACGTGGAAATCTTCTGATCGGACACAAGCAAATACAATTGTTGGCAAACTGACGCCGTGGTGGCATGCAATGTCTGCAAATCAAGAGTCATTAACAATTCGATTTACATCAGTTCTTGATGTGTCGTCGGTCAATGGACCTGGGCAGTGTGATTTCTATGCGATGTCTGATTTGGCAGTGGCATATGCAAAGTCCAAGGGAGTGTACGACACCTCTAATCATCTGATGATGACATTTACGGGTGACAACCAAGATTGCAGTTTTGGCGGTCTCGGAGAAGTTGGTGGAAAACTGACATGGACATACACGGCTGCTGGTTATGAAGGAATCTGGGCTCACGAACTAGGGCACAACATGGGTTTCCCTCATGCCAATGCCTGTAACGCGGGAGTGGCACTGACATACCTGAAGTCATGTGAAGAAGTGGAGTATGGAGACGTCACCGGAACCATGGGTATGGGCGGGCCGTCCGGCTTTTACGCACCAACGTTTCTTGCAAGTATTGGTTGGTTGCCGAGTGTCAATCGTGCAGTCTGGGCTGGTACTTCTGCAACGTACACCTTGAATCGCCCTGACCGTTCTGATCTCGGTGTGACAGCGATCAATATTCCTGCAACAGATGGAACTGTGGGGGACAACTCATACTGGGTGCAATACAACCCGAATGCATTGACATATGTAACTGACCCTAATCATCCTGTGCAGGGTGGATTAGTAATCACGTTTGAACCGTCCAAGGAATTTGCCGAACATCGCATCAGCCTTGGAGGAATTCTTGGTTCTCCGACGAGTACTAGTTATCTCTGTGACTTGACGCCACCGACAACAGCGTTGAGCGGAATCGATTATGCCACTGATCCTCGCCTGTTGCCGCTTCGTTCGTGGACTGATCCTCGTAATCGATTCAAAATCACATTGGCGTCGGTTGACGGAACAGTAGCGTCGGTCCAAATAGAGCCAATTACAAATCCTGCTGTAACCGCACCGTCGACTGTTGCCGCCACGCCAGACCCTTCGGGCGCTACGAATCTCAGCATTTCGTGGGGTATTGCGGCAGATGCTTTTGGCCTGAATGAACCGTCAACATGGAATGTTGACTTTGGTGAAGACGCTACGAAGAGCTGTAGTGCATTGGTATGGGACTTGTCGTGCACAGTTTCAGACATCAGCAGAACTCTGACATATACACCTGGAGTGTCTGGCGCTAATGGCGTTTCGCGCTCCACACGCATCACATCTTCTGCAGGATTACTTGGAAACTCGCCTCCGGTATTTACGGCATCTTTTGTGAATACGGCTGATGAAATTGTGGCGAAGATTCACGTTGACAGTGGCGGTTCCCCCGTGATTGGTGCCCCAACTGTAGAAATTGAAGGCAGTCAATCGTGCACTATTGCGCCCGAAGGAGATTCAACCTGCACGTTCTTTGGGTTACAGCGAAAGACAGCACACACCTTGATAGCTAAGGGCACAAATGCAATCGGCTCACGTGAAACAAAATTTACTGCCCGAACACTTGCAGGCACGCCTGAGAACCCGACTATAACGGGCAAATTCGTTGGCTCTGAATTGGTCGCAACTGTCTTTGCAGATGCCGAGGATCAAAACAACGTTGATGTGTTCGAAATGTATTGCATCGCTCAACAGGGATCAAAGAGTGTCTACGGATTCGGCGAAGGGACATCGCCGAATTCAAAAACTTTTCGCTTACCAAAGATGAAGGGCAAAGCCAACTACTGCTACGGACGTGTGATGTCAACTGGTACCGTAAAGATTTATTCAAGTGGGTACGGTTTGTTGCGAATAGCCGCTAACGGTAAAATTACGTCAGGCAGACTCGTTATCACACCTACTATTTCGTCCAATATTGCTGGTGTCGTCAACGTGAAGTGGAAAGCAACGGATTCACTCGGTTCAGTTAAATCTGTATCGGTGAACCCAACAAGTGGTTCTTGTAAGAAAGTCACGGCAACGAGTTGTGTGATCAAGGGTCTGGAGAGCGGATCGATCGTGACAGTTGTTCTGTCTGGCCGAGGTACTTCAGGTTCTGAAATTGTTAAATCGAATATCGTAGTAAAATGAGTAATATGTCAAAGAAAGTAATCATGATTGCCGGGTTGTGTCTTTCCCTCGCGGCGTGTTCGGGCAAGAGCAGTACACCGACAACAACTACGTCGACCAGTACAACAACCACGTCGACGACGTCAACCACGTCAACCACGTCCACAACCACGATTCCTGTGGCACCGGTAATTTCATCACCCGCCGAGACTGTTCCAGTGATCAAGACAGAAGGTCACAAAACTGCTGGACCATGTGTGGATGTTGGCGAAGTCGATTATTGCGTGTGGGGCACACGTCCGGTTGACAAAACAATTACGAATAGTCGCAGTGTGGAAATAGTTTCGGTCCTCGAACAGGGTTTTACCTCAATGTCGGATTCGATGGACACTGTTCAGATGGAATTCGAGAGTCGGACAATCGGAAAATTAATTGAAGCAACCGAAGCCACGGACCCGAATGCAGTCTGTGTGCAAGTGTCTATCGCGTCAAGGCAAGGGCTGCCGCTTTCAACCATGGCATACACCGCCAAAAACACAACTGGGGTTCGGCAGCGGGTCACTATGCCTGTTATCAATGCTCTTATTCCTGGGACCAAGCATTCGTTGAAGATTCAGAAAGGTCCGGCATGCGTTGGACTTGATTTATCTGTCATGGTGGCAATGTCGTCGCAATATAAATATCCGGCGAAATACGGCATACTGACAATCGATGGCAGCAAGTCAACTGGATCACTCTGGGCACTCATTGACTGATCTGTAGTTCGATTGAGTGTCATACTTGACGCTATGCTCTCTGGCCTCTTGTCTATTCCTCACGCGCTGCTTCTTGGAATAGTTGAAGGCATAACAGAGTTTTTACCAGTGTCGTCTACTGGGCACCTGCTTGTTGTGGGAGAACTCATAGGGTTTGGAACAGGAAAAGCGAGTACTGCAGCAGATACGTATTCCATAGCAATTCAATTCGGCGCAATCTTGGCCGTGTTGTTTTTGTACCGCAACCGAGTTTGGTCGCTGGTGCGAGGTCTCGTTGGTGCTGATGCAGATGGGCGTGCTTTCTTGATTCGTCTAGTGGTCGCTTTCTTGCCGGCAGCATTCATTGGCGTTATCGCTGGCGATGCAATGAAGAGTGCGCTGTTCGGCCCAGTTCCGGTAACTATCGCGTGGTTAGCAGGCGGAGTGTTTCTTCTTAGGTGGAAACCAACAGGCGGGTCGTTGACGCTTCATGAAATGCCAATTCGAGCAGCGTTCATCATTGGGTGTGCGCAGAGTCTCGCATTGTGGCCAGGAGTGAGCAGAAGCCTTGTCACCCTTATTGCTGCTCTGGCTGCGGGCTTGTCAATGTCGGCCGCAATTGAGTTCAGTTTCTTACTTGGGCTCATTACGTTGTCGTCAGCGACAGCGCTCGACTTAACGAAACACGGAAGTGAATTGGTTGATCAATTCGGAATTATTGCGCCATCAATTGGGCTCATGTGCGCTTTCGTTACCGCAGTGATTGCGGTGAAGTGGATGGTTGGATACTTGGAGTCGCATTCTCTTCGGGTATTTGGTTGGTATCGACTAGCAATTGGGACACTATGTGTTGTTCTGCTTGCCACGAATGTCTTGTAAGTAATCATTGGGCGCCTACCATGGGTAAATGGCACGCATCGTATTCATAGGCGCTGGAAGCACAGTATTTGCGCGCAATCTCATGGGGGACATTCTTAGTTTCCCTGAACTGTCATCAAGCACCATCGTGTTGCATGACATTAATGAAGAACGACTTCGTACATCTGAGATTGTTGGGCACAAGATTATTGAAACCCTTGGTGTGTCAGGGACAATTGAAGCAACTACTGATCGACGGGCCGCTTTGGCTGGTGCAAACTATGTCATCACTATGTTTCAAGTTGGTGGGTACAAGCCATCGACTGTGATTGATTTTGAGATTCCCAAGAAATACGGGCTCGAGCAAACTATCGCTGACACTTTAGGGGTAGGCGGAATTATGCGAGGCCTTCGCACTATTCCCGTAATCCTTGACATTTGTCGTGACATGGAAGAACTATGCCCTGATGCACTGCTACTGAATTATGTGAATCCGATGAGCATGCTGTGTTGGGCGATTTCGCGTTCTTCCAGCATTAAGACAATTGGTTTGTGCCACAGCGTGCAACACACAGCGCATCAGTTGGCTGAAGATTTGGGCATTGACGCAGACACGGTTGAGTTCCGATGTGCCGGTATTAATCACATGGCCTTCTATTTGGATTTTCAGCAGCGCCAAGGAAAAGATTTAGTTGATCTGTATCCGCGTATTGCTGAGCGGGCAGAAGTCTTTCCAATGCCTACTCGCGGTGACGTTGAACGCAGCGATGGTGGTTTTGATGGGTTGTCAGATGCTGTGCGGTACGAAATGTTTAAGCGCCTTGGTTACTTCGTGACTGAGTCGAGTGAGCACTTCAGTGAGTACGTGCCGTGGTTCATTAAGAGTGGACGTTCTGACTTGTTAGACAAGTTCGGAATTCCTCTTGATGAGTATCCGCGCCGATGTGAGCGCCAAATTGAAGGTTGGGAGACATTGCGTACCCGATTAGAGAATCCGCAAGCACGCGTGCGTGTTGTGCAAAGTATGGAATACGGCAGCGGCATTATTCATAGTATGGAAACTGGTCAACCTCGGGTCGTGTACGGCAATGTGCCGAACAGGGGCATTATTAGCAATCTTCCCGATGATTGTTGTGTAGAAGTGCCGTGTGTCGTTGACGCTTCGGGATTTACACCGACACACATTGGGGCATTGCCTCCGCATCTTGCGGCACTGATGCAAACCAATATCAACGTTCAGTCTCTTACGGTGGAAGCAGCGTTGACGGGCAAGCGTGAGCATGTGTACCACGCTGCAATGTTTGACCCGCACACGGCAGCAGAACTAGACCTTGATCAAATTTGGGCACTGGTTGATGAATTACTTGCTGCACATCGCGGAATGATTCCCGAAGCCCTCTTTTCGTAATTGGTTATACGAAGGGCATTACCTCTTCAGCGACAAGGTCTAAGTGCTCGAGGTCACTGAGGTCAAGAAACTGCACATACATACGTTGTGCACCAGCTGTATTCCATTGTTGTAGTCGTTCTATGGCTTCAGCCGGTGTACCGCACAAGCCATTGAGACGAAGTTCTTCAACTTCGCGACCGATTGCAGCTGCGCGACGAGCAATGTCTGCGTCATTCTTTCCGATGCACGCAACCAATGCAGACGAATACGCCAAGCTTTGTGGGTCGCGACCAATAGAGGTACATGCAGCGCGTACTCGTTCGCACTGTTCTGTGAATCGGTTGATACCAGAAAATGGAATGTTGAACTCTGCTGCATAACGTGCTGCCAACATAGGAGTGCGCTTTGGTCCACCACCGCCAACAATGATGGGCGGGGGAGACTGCACTGGCTTTGGCAGAGCTGGTGAATTTGCGATTGTGTAGTGCTTGCCAGAGTAATTGAATTGCTCACCATGGGGCGTATTCCATAATCCGGTTATTACAGCAAGTTGCTCAGTGAGAATGTCAAATCGTTCGCCAAGTGGTGCAAAGGGAATGCCGTATGACGAATGTTCAATGCCGTACCAGCCCGCGCCAAGACCAAGTTCGACTCGGCCGTTCGACATGTCGTCAACGTTGGCAACACTGATTGCTAATACTCCTGGATTGCGAAATGTAGCGGAGTTCACCAAAGTGCCGAGACGAATAGTGGACGTCTCACGAGCGATACCAGCAAGTGTGATCCATGCATCAGATGGGCCGGGCAGGCCTGAAAAATGATCACCCATCACTTGGTAGTGATCGCTGCGAAAGAATGCATCAAAGCCGAGGCGTTCAGCACGTTGTGCGACTGCGAGAAGTTGGACGTAGCTAGCGCCCTGCTGTGGTTCGGTAAAGATGCGTAGTTTCATGCAATTAATCTATTACCCAGCAACTGTGGTGGTTGTAGTTGTAGAGGGAGACGGCACAGTTGTGGTTGAAGTGCTGGAAGCACCCCGACCGTAATGAGCATCGAGTGCTTTCTTAATATGGCGAGCTAACTGCAACCCGCCGAACCGGTTCATATGCACTGAATCACCAGAAAACCAGTGTTTGTTATTGCGGGAGATATCTGCCCAATCAAGAATTTCCATGTTGTTTTTGTTTTGCTTGGTGCGAAGCACCGCATTAAAGGAACGACTTTTTATTTTCACATTTGCATTTTCTTGGTATGTGAGCCAGATAAGCGAAGCACCCTGTTTTTTTACTTCTTTATTGATTGCATCGATGGCTTTTGCCAAATAGGTAGGGCCCGTATCGTTGTAGCCCGTTGCAACGATGTACACCTCAATATTGTCACGGCGGTGGTTAATAATTCTTTGTAATGAACTGAGGTCTGACGATTGACTACACCCCTTATCAATGAGTTGTTGACATCCCCACGTTTCGAGCAGGGCGTTGTATTGACTGCTCCATAGCGGCTTCATTGATCCTGGTGCCCACCGAAGGACATTGGCGACAGAGTCGCCGACAATGACAACATTGCTTGTTTTGCGAGTTGCATGCGCTGTTGTCGGTGAAGATAACGCGGCGACAAGTGTGAGACAGATCGCACCAATTCGTATTCGCACGAAAGTTGACATGTTCGCCACTCTATGCGGTGATGGCAGACCAGTTGTGATGAAGGTTCTGGAGTTGTTCCGGTAGTCGAATGAGGTGCCGTTGTGAAATTGGGGGCAAGACGACGCGAACGGCGATTGCATTATTGAGTGCCGAAGGAACTTGGTGGCTGACCCCGAACATGATGCACCGTTGCATGGCCCGAGTAAATGGGTTGTGGCGGCCTTCCGTGCAAGCCACCCCGATGCAGCGTGCTAATTCGTTCATGTCAATGGAGTAGCCCTGGGGTTCATGTTCAAGACCTGTCGCGAGACGACGTAATAGCCACGTCGCTGTTGGTCCAAGGACGGGGAGCCAGAACATCTCAATGTACGGATCGCCGATTGCAAAGCCGTTCGCCTCGATGATGGAGTCAGGCCACGGGCGAACCTCGAGTTGGCCGTTTGTGTTCAATGTGGTTGGTTTCATAGTTCCTCGAATTTGTGTTGGTACTTGTCTATGTGTGCGCATCAGGCAGAATAAGGACAGTGAATGGCGAACAAATTTCTGCGGCGGACCTAGAGCTGGTTTCGCAATGGTTGAAAGAAGCGGAACGAATAGTGGTGTTTACCGGAGCTGGTATCTCTACTGATTCAGGAATCCCTGATTTTCGCGGTCCTAACGGCTTGTGGGTGCGCAATCCATTGGCCGAAAAGACTTCTACGTTGAGTTACTACCTCAATGATCCTGAAGTGCGAAAGGTTGCGTGGGAGGGCCGTGTGCGGAACTTCAACGGCACTGCTAAACCAAACGATGGTCACCGCGCACTCGTTCACATGCAACATGCTGGGAAACTCTCAGCGGTCATTACCCAGAACGTTGACGGATTGCATCAGGACTCGGGAATTGAGCCGCTCAATGTTGTCGAAGTGCACGGCACAATAAAATTTGCTCGGTGCTGGGAATGCAATGAACGCAGACCTATGAAGTATTTCATCGATCGCGTGATTGCCGGCGAAGAAGACCCGCATTGTGAACTGTGTGGCGGGGTAGTCAAGAGCGATGCAATTTTGTTTGAACAAGCTCTTGTGCCTGAGGTAATTGACAGGGCATTTGATGAAGCAGGACGGTGTGATGTGCTGCTCGCGGTGGGTTCAACCTTGACCGTTGGTCCGGCGAACCAAGTGGTTCCGCGCGCAAAGGCAAGCGGCGCCAAGGTGGTCATTGTGAACGGTGATACCACCCAGATGGACGGCTATGCGCACATGCTCTTGCGCGGCAGTATTAGTCCCATTTTGCAGGCTCTGGTCGCCGGTGCTGGATTCCTGACTTAGTCGGTAGGGTTTTGGGTCATGGCAACCTTTCGTGACCTCTTGGCTAATGCCAAATCCCAAATAGTCGAAATTGATACAGCAACTGCCGAGGCACGTATTGAAGCCGGCAATGTCTTTGTCCTTGACGTTCGTGAACCCGACGAATACGACGAAGGTGCGCTTGCAGATGCAGTCCACATTCCTCGTGGCCACCTTGAAGCCCAAATCGAAGGCCGTGCTCTTGATCGTGATCAGACAATTGTTGTGTATTGCGCAGGGGGAGTGCGTAGCGCTTTTGCTGCTCGCACGTTGCAAGAACTTGGGTACAGCGATGTGTTGTCGATGGCTGGTGGTTTTGGCAAATGGAAAGACGAAGGCCGTGCATGGCGCCAGCCAGTCACGTTGACTGCTGACCAACGCAATCGTTACCAACGCCATTTGTTATTGCCCGAAGTTGGCATTGAAGGCCAGGCAAAGTTATTGGGTGCAAAAGTACTAATGCTTGGCGCTGGTGGACTTGGGTCACCTGCCGCGTTGTATTTGGCCGCAGCAGGAATTGGCACGCTCGGCATTGTTGATATGGACGATGTTGATGCATCGAACTTGCAACGTCAGATTTTGCACAACATGGATCGCATTGGTCAACGCAAGGTTGATTCAGCACGTCAGACACTTGAAAAATTGAACCCAGATGTCACTGTCAAGACTTATGACGTGCGTTTGTCTGCAGAAAACATCATGGAAATCATGAGCGAATACGACATCGTGGTCGACGGCGCTGATAATTTTCCTAGCCGCTATTTGTTGAACGATGCCAGCGTGAAACTTGGAATTCCAGTTGTGCACGGAAGCATCTTTCGCTTTGAAGGAATGGTGTCAGTGTTCCATCCATTGCGTGGGCCCACCTATCGCGACATGGTTCCCGAACCGCCACCAGCAGAATTCGCACCGTCGTGTGCAGAGGCAGGAGTTCTTGGCGTGTTGCCAGGAATCATTGGTTCTATCCAGGCGCTTGAAACCATCAAGGTTCTCCTTGACCTAGGTGAGTCTTTAATTGGACGTATTCTCACTATTGATACCACCGAGATGTCGTTCCACGTTTTCAAGCTTCGTGCTGACCCCCAGAACCAAGTTGTTTGGGAAAATCGTGATCGAATCGAAGTGCGCGACCTTGATGGTCTGTGTGCGCCCTGGCTTAGCCACTAGCGTTTACTAAATGACAGCACGCATCGTTATTGTCGGTGCCGGATTTTCCGGTGCTGTTATTGCACGTGAATTAGCAGAGGCAGGCATCGCATCGTGGGTGGTTGATGGCCGCTCACATGTTGCCGGAAACGCTCACACCGAACGTCGCACCAATGGCGTCATGGTGCATGTGTATGGGCCTCATATTTTTCATACAGGTGACAAACATGTGTGGGATTACATCAACAAGTACGGCGACATGGTGCCGTACAACCACCGCGTGAAGGCAACGTCTGGTGGCCATGTGTATTCGCTGCCGGTGAACCTGCACACCATTAACCAATTTTTTAATACCACTATGTCGCCTGCTGAAGCTGAACTGTTCATCACCGAACGTGCCGATTCCAGTATTGGAACACCTGTCAGTTTTGAAGATCAGGCCTTGAAATTCGTGGGCAGAGATCTGTATGAAGCCTTCTTTAAGGGATACACACAAAAGCAGTGGGGAGTTTCTCCAACGGAATTACCGGCATCAATTTTGGCTCGGTTACCTGTGAGATTTTCCTACGAGGACAGCTATTTCAATCACCCGTACCAAGCGATTCCTCGTGATGGTTACACGCCAATCGTGGAAGCAATTCTTGATCACCCACTTATTGAAGTCACTCTTGGTCGCACGGTTGCGCCACAAGAATTAGCCGATGCTGAACACGTATTTTGGTCTGGCCCCATTGATGGATTTTTTTCTAGCAAGTTTGGAAAACTCGGATACCGCACGCTTGATTTTGTTGAGACAGAAGAAGTCGGTGACGTGCAGGGATGTCCTGTCATGAATTATTGCGACGTTGACGTGCCTTACACACGTATTACTGAACACAAACATTTCGCACCGTGGGAAACCCACGAGGGCAGCACCATTTATACCGAATACAGTCGCCTCGCAGAAGATGGGGACATTGCGTATTACCCCATTCGCCAAGTGAAGGAAAAAGAGCAGTTGATGCAATACATCGAAGCGGCGAATCAGGCCACTGGTGTGACATTTGTCGGACGCCTCGGCACCTACCGGTATCTCGACATGGATGTCACCATCAAGGAAGCCCTCGAGGTGGCAAATCTTTACCTCTCAAATCGGCGAGAAAATCGCCCAATGCCACCGTTCGTGGTCAATCCTCTGTGAAACTGGGCGGGTGAATACCCACCTGCTAGCTCGAATTCAGATTCCGGCGCCGGGGTTCTCCGAGCCCACTTTGTATGTGCGGCACCAACATGGCGTTATTGGTGAGGCAGGACTAACTCTGTCAAAAGGTGGACGCGCAACCTTTGATACTGCGTTTGGTGCCTTTGCATCTGGTCGATGGAGTCGCCTCACGAACATCTCAGACATTGCTGTCTCGATGGATGTATCGGGCCATTGTTTAGTTGAACTCATTGCGTATGCCAACTCATCAGAGACAGTGATTGCGTCGTCTGATGAATGCGCAACGTTGCAGAGCGACAATATTCGATCATTGGCTGCTGAATCGTTATATGTTGCAGTCACCGCACTTGATGATGGTGTCGTTGTGCGGTCTGGATCGTGGTCAACCTCGCAAGCACCAGAACGTGAAGTTCGTCTAGGTGTTTCGATTACCACCTTTAATCGCCAAGAGTATGTTCTCAAGACAATTGAACGTCTGGTTGCACTTGAATCATCAGAACCGTCCGTGCATGGGCATCTGCACGTTCTGGTAGTGGATAACGCCCGCAATCTTGAACCACAACTGCCCGCAGGTGCACCCGTGCGTGTATTGCCGAACCCGAACTTGGGTGGTGCCGGTGGGTTTGCTCGGGGGCTTATTGCTTTTCGTGATGAGGGGTGGAGCACGCACGTTGTCTTTATGGACGACGACATTTCGATTGAGCCCGAATCAATCGTTCGTACTCTTTCGCTCTTCTCCTATGCCAAAGATCCGGACTTGTGTATTCATGGCGCGATGATGAGTGAGGAATTGCCGTGGATGCAATTCGAAGCTGGGTCTGCATATGAATTCCGTTCCGTGTATCCGTTGCGCGCTCTTGGTCGAGGCGTAGACCTTCGTAGCCGTTACGAAGTAGTGCACGATCATCTCGAACCAGACATTCATTATTCGGCTTGGTGGTTTACTGCATTCCCCATGCACGTAGCTCCTCAAAATCCGCTTCCCGTCTTCGTGCGTGGTGATGATGTGGCTTTTGGCCTTATGCATACAGGTCGGCACACAGTCACGTTAAATGGCATTGCTGTATGGCATGCAGACTTTGCGCTGAAGAACAATCCAATGTCGTTGTATTACGAGGTGCGTAACTTTGCACTGATTGACACCTTGGTGTTTGATAACCATAAGTGGCATCACCTTGCATGGCGCTTCTTGGGCTTTGGTTTCCGCAATGCATATTCGCACCGCTATTCAAGCGCCGAATACATGATTCACGGAATGAAAGATTTCCTTGCTGGACCAGCTGAATGGATGAAAATTGATCATTCGGCAAAACATGAAGAGGTGCGGCACGTCACCGAAGAAAAGGCAATGCCATTGACCCCAGAACTTCTCAGTCTTGGTTTCACAGCGCCACGACCCAAAATGATTCGCCTTGGAGGGTTCTTGCTGTCTCCGTTTCTTGGTGCTGGTCAGTGGGTTCCGAAGTTTTTACGCTCTCACGAAGTTGGTGTTGCACAGATTGACGTTCGTGCCGTAGGTCTTGCCATTCGGCACAACAAGATTCTGTACCGTCATCCTCGTTTCGACGAAGGTTTTGTCTGCGAACGTGACTACAAGCGATTTATGGCAATCCAGCGCGACGTATTCCGGTATTCATTGCGCATTGCACGCACCTATAAGCGTCTGAAGCGTGAATATCGTGATAGCTATATCACCATGGTGAGTGATGCGTCATGGAACGCTCGCTTTAAGGGCTAGTCAGCGCTGCTGCTGCGGTCAACACTTTCCATGTGCTCGGCCCAACTCGACCACTGACCGGTAACTTGACTCGTTTCTGAAATAGCTTCACATCGTTTGCGAGGGAAGCTGTAAAGATCCCGGTGGTTGCAATCTTCTTTTTCAATACTTTTGCAAGTGCTTGCTGCAAGGACGAGACCGCGGGATGTCGTGATCCGACTGCAAGAACTGCAAGATCGATGCGTCCTGCGAGCCCTAATGCATCCCATGTGGCTCTGTCTACGATGCCCGAAACAGGGAGAACTGAGGCAGTTTGAAAAGCCCTGACTGCATGTTCGGTGGCAGAGCCAAATGTGCCATCTGTTGCGAGTCGGGATGTGCCTACAAGTTGAAGTGCGAGATTCAGTTTCTTCTGAACAACTGTCACCATGGCGCCCGCGTTCTTTTTCGCTAGGGGGAGACCCAACATCAGTGGGGCAATGGCTGCTGTTGTTGGCAGTGTGCCTGCAGGACGCAATGCATCAAGCTGTTGACGCAGGAATAAAGCGAACTCTGCTTGCCCTGTTGTTGACAAGTGGACGTAACAACACAGCGAAGAGTTATCGAACCATCTCCATTGGTTTGCAGCTGAAGAAGCCGCATTCCAATCGAAGATAGTGATGCCCGGATTCTTTGCAGCGGCGGCAGCCAATATGTCATTTGACTTCGCATAATTTCGAGTTGTGGAGCGAGTGGACATGTTTACAAAAATCACACGTTGCACGGCCTTCGAGATGAGTGCTGCCAGCATCTGCTGTACTTCGCCTTCAAAAGTTGCCGGATCATCGTTATATCCCAGTTCAACAATCGCTATCGCAGGTGCATCAAGTGAATTGACTACACCAACCCCATCGGCATTGATTTGAGGTGCAGTAACAGTGAAGAGACAACCTGCGCCAGCCATGCCTCGACCTGCACATGATTGGTAATTCATTACTGGATACGCCGGAGTGACAATTGCGGCGTATTCAGTTGCAATACTTTCGCCAACAGAATCGCCGACAAAGAGTATTGAACCGACAGAAGGCGATGCTGGGTCGGTGGCTGCAACGGGAAACGCCTCGAACCACGACGAATTTAAGTCGAAGTCATTACGGAATTGTCCGCCTGTGCGAGTGACTGAGCCAGCTGTGCCTGTGATGATTACAGAAGTGGTGTATCCATTCCAGTCGCCACCAAGTCCGTCATGTGCGGTGGTCATTGAGGTGAAGACACCGATAGAGGGAAATGCTTTTTGTAAATCTGTAGCAGACAAAAGTCGAGACCACGATTGCAATGCTGCATCGGCTGCAATATCGCCATTGTCGAACTGTGCGGGAAATTGTCCGCCTGCTGTTCGTCCGCCATTTGAGGATGTGAATTCGGTACGCATAATGGCGTTTCGAGAATCTTTGATGACGTATCCGGCGGTATCAACTATTGCTTGGTCGGTACGTTTGTCTTCAATCACGCTTGCAGTTTTAGAGCCAACTGTTCGCAATCCGGCTCCGCCATACACTTGACAATCTTCGGTGTCGCATGTTTTGGCATATGAATATCGAGCCTCAGACAGTGAGTAACTTCGGGCTGCAACTGACTGTGCACGCAATGCGTTCATGCCGAGTCCGCCAGCTATGTCACCCCATCCGGCAGGAGACTCACGTGGCACTACTCCTCGCAGGTATGACTCGGCATTGAGAAGGTTTACGGTTCGGCGATTTCCCAAAATGTCAATTGTTGCGCGAATGCTGCCTCGGTAATAACGAATGCGTCCAGTTTTGTATGTGGTGGACGGTGGTTCACACGCTCCGAGAAGATCTGTTGGTGAAACAGCCGTCAGAACAGAACCTTGTGCTGAAACAAAATCAATTGGACCGGCAACATTATCGCCAATCAGTGTGAATCCTGTTGGGTTGTCGGTATCGGCCGCGCATATTGCGCCAGCAGTGCCGTACACGTCGTACACATTGTTCGACACCATGCGAGCAACAAGCCCGCCGTATGTGCCAGCAGCACCTGCCCACGAAGCAGTGATGTTGTCAGAGATGACCGCCGTCGGTCGTGCGTCAAGAGTTTGTAAACGAACGCTCATGATGCCGCCTGGTGTCGCAGCTGCATCTG